>CAISYL010000252.1 GCA_903889655.1 uncultured Alphaproteobacteria bacterium
CAGATGATCGACCTTGCCAGCGAGGGGGTCACGCTCGATATCGGTTCGATCACGCGGCTGCAGCGGCTGAAAACCGGGGCGCTGATCGCTTTTGCCTGCGAGGCCGGCGCGGTGCTCGGCCGCGCTTCGGACGAGGCGCTGCATGCGCTCCATGCCTATGCCCATGACATGGGGCTCGCCTACCAGATCGCGGACGATCTGCTGGATGCCGAGGGGGATGCGGCCATTGTCGGCAAGGCCACCCACAAGGATGCCGAGGCCGGCAAGGCGACCTTCGTTTCGATCCTGGGAGCCGAACGGGCCCGCGCCCAGGCCAGAATGCTCTCGGATCAGGCGATCCAACATCTTGATTTGTTTGATGAAAAAGCAGACCTTTTGCGTGAGGCGGCGCGGTTCGTTATAAACCGCCGCAACTGAGCCTCCGGATGATCCGGACGGCAGCGGCTGCGGCCGAGGATAGTCTTGAGCAACAGTTCCAAAACGCCTCTTCTCGACGGCATCAAAATTCCTGCTGATTTGCGCGCGCTGCCGGAGTCCGAGCTTCGTCAGGTGGCGGACGAGTTGCGTGCAGAGACGATCGACGCCGTGTCGGTGACGGGCGGACATCTGGGCGCGGGGCTCGGCGTGGTCGAGCTGACCGTTGCGCTGCATTACGTCTTCAATACACCGGACGATCGCCTGATCTGGGATGTCGGCCATCAGGCCTATCCGCACAAGATCCTGACCGGCCGTCGCGACCGCATCCGCACGTTGCGGCAGGGCGGCGGGCTGTCGGGCTTCACCAAGCGGGCCGAGAGCGACTACGATCCCTTCGGCGCGGCCCATTCCTCGACCTCGATTTCGGCGGGCCTCGGCATGGCCGTCGCGCGCGATCTGAAGGGCGGCAAGAACAACGTCATCGCGGTGATCGGCGACGGCGCGATGTCGGCGGGCATGGCCTATGAAGCCATGAACAATGCCGGCTCGATGGACAGCCGGCTCATCATCATTCTCAACGACAACGACATGTCGATCGCGCCGCCCGTCGGCGGCATGAGCGCCTATCTCGCGCGGCTGATCTCCGGCGGCGCCTATCTCTCCATGCGTCATCTCGCGAAGGAAATCGCGCAGATGTTTCCCAAGCGCATCGAGGAGAGCGCGCGGCGCGCGGAAGAATATGCGCGCGGCATGGCGACCGGCGGCACGCTCTTCGAGGAACTGGGTCTTTACTATGTCGGCCCCATCGACGGGCATAATCTCGATCATCTGCTGCCCGTGCTGAAGAATGTGCGCGACGCGGGCCATGGGCCCATTCTCGTCCATGTCGTGACGCAGAAGGGCAAGGGCTACGGCCCCGCCGAAGCCGCCGAGGACAAGTATCACGGCGTCTCCAAGTTCGACGTCATCACCGGCACGCAGGCCAAGGCCATCGCCAATGCGCCGAGCTATACGAAAGTCTTCGGCGAGAGCCTGATCGCGCATGCCGAAAAGGACGACAAGATCGTCGCCATCACGGCCGCGATGCCGGGTGGCACGGGCATAGACATGTTTGCCGAGCATTTCCCGACGCGGACTTTCGATGTCGGTATCGCCGAGCAGCATGCCGTGACTTTCGCGGCGGGCCTTGCGACCGAAGGGTTCAAGCCTTTCTGCGCCATCTATTCGACCTTCCTGCAGCGGGCCTACGACCAGGTCGTGCATGACGTCGCAATCCAGCGGTTGCCCGTGCGCTTTGCGCTCGACCGCGCAGGCCTCGTCGGTGCCGACGGGCCGACGCATGCGGGCGCTTTCGACATTGCCTATCTCGCCTGCCTGCCGGATTTCGTCATCATGGCGCCGTCGGACGAGGCGGAACTCAAACACATGGTTGCGACGGTGGTCGAGATCGACGACCGTCCGTCCGCTTTCCGTTATCCGCGCGGTGAGGGCGTCGGCATCGAGATGCCGGCGATCGGAACGCCGCTCGAAATCGGCAGGGGCCGCATCATCCGCGAGGGTACCAAGGTCGCGATCCTCTCGCTCGGAACGCGTCTTGCCGAAGCGTTGAAGGCGGCGGAACAGCTTTCGGCGCTCGGTCTTTCGACGACGGTGGCCGACGCGCGCTTCGCCAAGCCGATCGACGAGGCGCTGGTGGCGCGGCTTGCCCGCGAGCATGAAGTGCTGATCACGGTGGAAGAAGGTTCGGTCGGCGGCTTCGGCAGCCACGTTCTCGATTTCCTCGCCCGTTCCGGCGCTCTCGATCGCGGGCTCAAGGTGCGGCCGCTCGCCTTCCCGGACGTCTTTATCGATCACGACAAACCGGAAAAGATGTATGAGGTCGCGGGCCTCAATGCGCCTTCGATCGTCGAAACGGCGCTCCGCGCGCTCGGTCTTCAGGACGAGATCGCTGAACTCGCCGCGATCCGCGCCGCCGCGCCGAAGCTCGTCTGACGGCGATGGCCGAGCTCCGCAAGCGCCTCGATCAGTTGCTGATCGAGCGCGGGCTTTTTGCTTCCCGCGCCAAGGCGAGAGCGGCGATCGAGGGAAGCCTCGTCCATGTCGACGGCAAGCTCGTCACCAAGGGCGCGCAACTGGTCGGCGAGCATGTGACGATCGACATCGATCCCTCGGCGCATCTCTATGTCTCGCGTGGCGCGCTGAAGCTCGAACATGCGCTGAAGAGTTTCGCGATCGATCCGGCGGGGCTCGATTGCCTCGATATCGGCGCGTCGACGGGCGGCTTCACGCAGGTGTTGCTTGCACATGGTGCGCGGCATGTGACGGCGGTCGATGTCGGGCATAGTCAACTGGCGGCGGAGCTTGCATCCGATGCGCGGGTCACGTCGCTCGAGAATCTGAATGCGAAGGATCTGACGGCGGAACATCTGCCGCATGGTGCCGATCTCATCGTCGCCGATGTGAGCTTCATCAGCCTGACCAAGGCGTTGCCGGCGGCGCTGGCTCTCGCGGCGACGGGCGCGACGCTTATCGCGCTCATCAAGCCGCAATTCGAGGTCGGCAAGGGCAAGGTCGGCAAGGGCGGTATCGTGCGGGATGTGGCGCTTCACGCCGAAGCCTGCGAGACAGTGACGACATGGCTTGCCGCGACGCCTGGCTGGCGCGTCCTCGGCGTGACCGACAGCCCCATCGAGGGCGGCGACGGCAACAGGGAATTCCTGGTTGCCGCGAAAAAGGAAAAAGAGTGACCGACCTATCGGCAAGAGAACTTGAAGTGACCATCTCCTCGCTCGGGCATCTCGGCGACGGCGTTGCCGAAACGCCATCGGGCGAAGTCTTCGTGCCTTTCGTGCTGCCGGGCGAGCGCGTGCGCATTCGCGAGAGCGGCGAGGGGCGGGCGGAGCTTCTCGGCATCGTCACGCCGTCCGCATCGCGCGTGAAGGCGCCTTGTCCGCATTTCCGGCAATGCGGCGGCTGCGCGCTGCAGCATGTCGAGGCGTCGAGCTATGCCGCGTGGAAACAGGCGCAGGTCGCGGCGACGCTGGGCTCGCGCGGTATCGACGTCGAGGTCGAGCCGCTTGTCGCGGCGCAATTCCGCAGCCGGCGGCGCGCGACATTCGCGGCGACGCGGACGAAGAAGGGCGTGACGCTCGGCTATTACGGACGCGCGAGCCATACCATCGTCGCGGTCCGGGAATGTCCGCTCGTCGTGCCGGAGATCGAGCGGGCGCTCGAAGGGCTCGCGCATCTCGTCGAGCCGGGCCTGTCGCGCAAGGGCCATGCCTCCGTCGCGGTGACGTCGACCGAAACAGGGCTCGATGTCGGTGTGAGCGACGCGAAGGAGATGGACGGGCCGCTCCGCGCCGAGCTTGCGAAACGTGCGGCCGGCATCGATCTCGCGCGACTTACCTGGAATGGCGACATGATCTCCGAACGGCGCATTCCGGTCGTCACGCTTTCCGGCCTCAAGGTCGCGCCGCCGCCGGGCAGTTTCCTGCAGGCGACGGCGGATGGCGAGGCGGCGCTGGTGCGGCTCGTGCTCGAAGCCGTCGGCGAGGCAAAGCGCGTCGCCGATCTCTTCGCCGGCTGCGGCACCTTCACGGCGGCGCTGGCGAAGACGGCGACGGTCCTCGCCGTCGAAAGCGAGAAGGCGCAGACGGCGGCGCTCGACCGGGCATGGCGCGAGCAGGGGCCGGCGCTGGGGCTGAAACCGGTCGAACTGCTGATCCGGGATCTCTTCCGCCGGCCGATACTGCCGTCCGAGCTTCTGAAGACGGAGGTCGTGGTTTTCGATCCGCCGCGGGCAGGCGCCGCCGCGCAGGTCGAGCAATTGGCGAAATCGGAGGTTCCGACCATCATCGGCGTGTCATGCAATCCGGCCACTTTTGCCCGGGATGCGAGGACACTGATCGATGGCGGTTATGAACTCACCCGCGTTACCCCTGTGGACCAATTCCTCTGGTCGCCGCATATTGAACTGGTCGGCGTCTTCAGGAGGAGATGACGGGATGGCAGGCCCCTTGTCGCGGATAGGCTATGGCGTCCAGCAGGGCGCGCGGGTCGCCTGGTATGTCGGGCATTATCTCGCGGTCAATCGCATGCGCGGGCCGCTGGTGCCGCCGGGGGAGGAGCCCGTCTCGGTCAAGGGCAAGGTGCCGGGCTGGCAAGGTCTCGTCGCGGGGATGCGCGCGCTTTTCGAGCAGGACTGGAAGAATATCGAGGCGGGGCTTTACCGCGCACCGGAGGGATTGCTCGCTCCGTCGGAAGCCATCGCAACGAGCCTTCGTTTCTTTCGCGATGCGCGCAAGGTCGACGAGCGGCGCCTGTCGCGAAAGCACTCCGAAGTTCTGACTCCGGAGCTGCGCGATAAATATCCACGCTATTACCTCCAGAATTTTCACTATCAGACGGGCGGCTGGTTCTCGGAGGAATCCGCCAAGCTCTACGATACGCAGGTCGAGGTACTGTTCAGCGGCACGGCGGATGCGATGCGCCGTCAGGCGCTGGTGCCGCTCGCGCAGGCCTTTGCGGGACGCGACCAGCGCGGCCTGCATCTCCTCGACGTCGCTTGCGGCACGGGCCGCTTTCTCGAAGAGGTGACGGAGAATTATCCGCGTCTCAACGTCACCGGGCTCGATCTCTCGCCCGCCTATATCGGCGAGGCGCGGGCACGGCTTGCAAAGCGCCGGGCGGCGACGCTCGTCGAAGCCAATGCGGAGACGATGCCGATCGCCGATGCCTCGCAAGACGCCGTCACCTGCATCTATCTCTTCCACGAGTTGCCGCCCAAGGTGCGCAGGATCGTGGCGGCCGAGATCTCGCGGGTGCTGAAGCCGGGCGGCCTTGCGATCGTCGTCGACGCGCTGCAGACGGGCGACCGCCCGGATTATGACGGGCTTCTGGAATTTTTTCCCATTGGCTTCCACGAGCCTTATTTCGGCTCCTACCTCGCCGAGGACTTCGCGGCGCTCTTTGCTCATGAAGGGCTCGCCTTCGACGGCGCCGTACCGGCCTTTCTCTCGAAGGTCATGACATTCCGGAAAGAGAAAGCCTGATGACGAGCCTTGTCGCACGCTATGTCGTCTTCGCCCTTTGCGTGGCGATCACGCTCCTGACCCTCCCTTTCGTAGGCATGGTGCACTGGCTCTGGATCGTGACGCTTGTCGCGGGTTTTCTGTCGATTGTGGGCGTCTACGATCTCCTGCAGACGCATCATGCGGTGCGACGCAACTATCCGGTCATCGGGAACATCCGTTATCTCGTCGAGGAGATCAGGCCGGAAATCCGACAGTATCTGCTCGAGGGCGACGACGACAAGCTGCCCTATTCCCGCGCGCAGCGCTCGCTCGTCTATCAGCGCGCGAAAGATGTGGTGAGCGAGAAACCCTTCGGAACGCTGCTCGACGTTTACGGCGACGGCTATGAATTCATCGGTCACTCGACGCGGCCGGCGCTTCATGTCGATCCGGCGAGTTTCCGGATCGACATCGGCGGGCCGCAATGCCGGCAGCCTTATTCGGCCTCGGTCTTCAACATTTCCGCGATGAGCTTCGGCGCGTTGAGCGGCAACGCCATCCGCGCGCTCAACAAGGGCGCCAAGGCGGGTGGCTTCGCGCATGATACGGGCGAAGGGAGCATCAGCCCCTATCACCGCGAATTCGGCGGCGATCTCATCTGGGAAATCGGCAGCGGCTATTTCGGCTGCCGCACCAGAGATGGACATTTCGATCCCGACAAATTCGCGGCGCAAGCGGCCTCGCCGCAGGTGAAGATGATCGAGATCAAGCTCAGCCAGGGCGCCAAGCCCGGCCATGGCGGCATTCTGCCCAAGGGCAAGGTGTCGATGGAGATCGCGCTGACGCGCGGGGTCGAGGAGGGTACGGAGTGCATCTCGCCGTCGCGGCATTCGGCTTTCGATACGCCGGTCGAGATGATGCGGTTCATCGCGCAGCTGCGCGACCTCTCCGGCGGCAAGCCGGTCGGCTTCAAGCTCTGCCTCGGCCATTCCTGGGAGTTCATGGGCATCGTCAAGGCGATGCTCGAGACGGGCATCCTGCCGGACTTCATCGTCATCGACGGCGCGGAGGGCGGCACCGGCGCGGCGCCTGTCGAGTTCACCGATCATATCGGCGTGCCGATGCGCGAAGGATTGCTCTTCGTCCATAACGCACTGGTCGGGGTGGGCCTGCGCGACCAGATCAAGGTCGGTGCGAGCGGCAAGGTGGTCAGCGCCTTCGACATCGCGAGCACGCTCGCGATCGGCGCGGACTGGATCAATGCCGCGCGCGCCTTCATGTTCGCGGTCGGCTGCATCCAGTCGCAGAGCTGCCATACCAATCGTTGTCCGACGGGTGTCGCGACGCAGGACCATCTGCGCCAGCGTGCACTGGTCGTCGAGGACAAGGCGACGCGCGTCTTCAATTACCATCGCAACACGATGAAGGCGCTGGCGGAAATTCTCGCCTCCGCCGGGCTCGAACATCCCGATCAGCTGGGGCCGCATCACCTCGCGAGGCGGATCAGCACGACGGAGATCAAGCTCTTCTCGCAGATCCATTATTTTGCCAAGCCGCGCGAGCTTCTCGATGGCGCATCGACGAGCGAACTTTATCGCGCGAGCTGGGACATGGCGCGGACGGACAGCTTCGACCCGATCCGGCTTTAGGGCGTGTCAGCCCACCTGGCCGCGATGGCGGAGGAAATGGTCGGCCAGCACGCAGGCAAGCATGGCCTCGCCGACAGGGACGGCGCGGATGCCGACGCAGGGGTCATGGCGGCCCTTGGTCATGATCTCGGTTTCTTCGTCCGACGTCGTGATGGTCTTGCGGGGAGAGAGGATCGACGAAGTCGGCTTCACGGCGAAACGCGCGACGATGTCCTGGCCCGACGAGATGCCGCCCAAAACGCCGCCCGCGTGGTTCGAGGTGAAGTAAGGGCCCTCGTTGCCGATGCGGATTTCGTCGGCATTTTCTTCGCCCGACAAGGCGGCGGAGGCAAACCCGTCGCCGATCTCGACGCCCTTGACCGCGTTGATGCTCATCAGCGCGGCCGCGATGTCGGCATCGAGCTTGCCGTAGATCGGCGCCCCGAGGCCGGTGGGCACGCCCGAGGCGACGAGTTCGATCACCGCGCCGCAGGAGGAGCCCGACTTGCGCACGCCGTCGAGGTAATCTTCCCAGAGCGGCGCGGCCTTGCTGTCCGGGCACCAGAACGGATTCTTTTCCGTCTCGTCCCAGTTCCAGTTGGCGCGGTCGATCCTGTGCGGGCCCATCTGCACGAGCGCGCCGCGAATGGTGACGTTCGCGAGGATCTTCCGCGCGATGGCGCCGGCGGCCACACGCGCCGCCGTTTCGCGCGCGGAAGAGCGCCCGCCGCCGCGATAGTCGCGGATGCCGTATTTCGCCATGTAGGTGAAGTCCGCGTGGCCGGGACGGAACTTGTCCTTGATGTCGCCGTAGTCCTTCGAGCGCTGGTCGACATTCTCGATCATCAGCGAGATCGGCGTCCCTGTGGTCACATCTTCGCCAGTCTCGGGATCGGCGAAGATGCCCGAAAGAATTTTCACTTCGTCGGGCTCGCGGCGCTGCGTCGTGAAGCGCGACTGGCCGGGCTTGCGCTTGTCGAGGTAGAGCTGGATGTCCTCGGCCTTCAGCGGAATGCGCGGCGGCGTCCCGTCGACCACGCAGCCGAGCGCGGGCCCGTGGCTTTCGCCCCAGGTCGTGACGCGGAAGAGTGTGCCGAAGGTGTTGTAGGACATGAGCGTTTATCGTCAGACGATGCTGATGTCGGGCGCGTCCTCGGCCTTCATGCCGATGACGTGGTAGCCGGCATCGACGTGATGGACTTCGCCTGTGACGCCGGAACCGAGATCGGAGAGAAGATAAAGGGCGGTGTTGCCCACTTCCTCGATCGTCACCGTGCGCTTCAACGGCGAGTTCAGCTCGTTCCACTTCAGGATGTAGCGGAAATCGCCGATGCCCGATGCGGCGAGCGTCTTGATCGGTCCGGCCGAGACGGCGTTGACGCGGATATTGTTGCGGCCGAGATCGACGGCGAGGTAGCGCACGCTCGCCTCGAGGGCCGCCTTCGCGACGCCCATGACGTTGTAATGCGGGATCACCTTCTCGGAGCCGTAATAGGTCAGCGTCACGATCGAGCCGCCATCCGTCATCAGCTTCTCGGCGCGCTGGCAGAGGGCGACGAAGGAATAGCAGGAGATCGCCATGCTGGCGGTGAAGTTGTCGAGCGTCGTGTCGACATAACGGCCGTCGAGCTCGTCCTTGTTCGAATAGGCGATGGCATGGACGAAGA
The DNA here is from genome assembly GCA_903889655.1 of uncultured Alphaproteobacteria bacterium. Taxonomy (GTDB): domain Bacteria; phylum Pseudomonadota; class Alphaproteobacteria; order Parvibaculales; family Parvibaculaceae; genus Parvibaculum. The sequence continues at coordinate 8,728 of CAISYL010000252.1, forward strand.
AGTCGATCTTGCCCCATTCGGCCTGCAGCCGTTCGAACAGCGCGTCGATGCTGCCCTGTTCGGTAACGTCGCAGGGAAGTATGAGCTTCGAGCCGACGGATTCGGCGAGCGGGATGACGCGCTTCTGCAGCGCCTCGCCCTGATAGGTGAAGGCGATTTCGGCGCCCTGATCGGCGCAGGCCTTGGCGATGCCCCAGGCGATCGAGCGGTTGTTTGCCACACCCATGATGAGGCCGCGCTTGCCGGCCATCAGGCCGCCCTTGGCCCCGGATTGGGTGCGTGTGATCGCTTCGCTCATCGCGTCCTCGTCTCGTTCGCTCTCGCCTTTGAATCCGCGCGCATCCTACACAATAGCCGGGACCGGTCTACCAAAAAGCCGGAGGCCGAGCTTGTCCGGCGTCGGATTTTGTCGTCGGTTCAAGTACTTGCGTCGAAACAAGCGTCAGAAATCGCGGCGCGGGGCCTGCTTGAGACCGGCGGCCCAGCCGGCCGCGAAATCGCGCAGGGCCTCATCCTGGACCTCGGGGAGATGAAGCTCCAGCGTCACATACTGGTCTCCCGCCACGGTCCGACCCTCCGGTGCGATGCCTTTGCCCTTGAGCCGCAGTTTCGTGCCGGTATTCGCGCCCTTTGGGATCGTCAGCGTCACCGGGCCGGAAACGGTCGGTACCTCGATCTTCGCGCCGAGCACGGCCTCGGGCAGCGTCACCGGAACCGTCAAATGAATGTCGAGGCCCTCGCGGCGGAAATGGGGGTGCGGTTCGATGTCGACCTCGATCAAGGCGTCGCCCGGTTCGGCGCCGCCATGACCCTCATTGCCCTGTCCGCGCAGCCGGATCTGCTGGCCCTGTTCGACGCCCGCCGGAATGCGGACATCGAGGAGTTTGCCGCCGTCGAGCGTCACACGTTTTTTGGCGCCGGTTGCCGCTTCGATGAAAGGGATCGAGAGGCGATAGGTCCGATCGTCGCCACGGGCGCGGAAGACGCGCTTGCCGGCGCTGCGCAGCCCTTGAAAAAGGTCCGAGAACAGATCGTCGGAAGGTTTGTCCGGACCGGCTTCATGCGTCGCTTCGAAAATGTGTTCCGTCTGGCGCGCCGATCTGCTGAAAGGCGCTTCCTCGAAAGACGAGGTTCCGGGCGCCGCTTCGGCGGATGCGGCGCGGCGCGGTCTCGGCCGCATCTTGCGCAGGCGCTGCTCTTCGTCGAAGCGGGCGCGGGACGAGGCGTCCTTCAACAGGTTGTAGGCGGCCGTCACTTCCTGAAAACGGGCTTGTGCGGCGGCACCCGCCGGATGGCCTTGCGCATCCGGGTGATAGCGCTTGGCAAGCCGGCGGTAGGCGGATTTGATTTCCGCCGCACCCGCGGCCGGCGTCAGGCCGAGAATTTCATAGGGATCGCGCAACAGATCGCTCCGGCAGACCGAAAGGGCCGAACATAATACCCCCGCCGATACGAATTCGTTAACCGTTCGCCTTCAATGCGTGTCCGGCCCGCGCAGTTCGAAATCGGGCGCCATCGGTGCAGGCGCCACCTGCTGAGCGGGAAGATCGGCGGGTTTCGGCGCTTTCGGGCCGTCGAGGCTCGGCACCAGAACGGCAAGACGATCCATGGCGAGCTTGTTGCCGGAACGCGCGGCGAGTGCATACCAGCCGAGCGCGCGAGGCATGTCCTTGTCGACGCCCTGTCCGCGCTCGTACATGACGGCGATATTGTATTGCGCGATGGGGCTGCCGGAGAGCGCGGCGGCGTGGAACCAGAAGGCGGCCGCCTCGATATTTTTCGGCACGCCGTCGCCTTCGAGATGCATGAAGGCAGCGTTGAGCTGGGCGAGGCCGAAGCCCTTGCTGCCCGCCTCTTCGTAAAACCAGAGCGCGCGGGCGGGATCGCGCGGCGTTCCCTCGCCCTTGCGGAGCATCAGTGCCACGTTGCGCATCGCGGCGAGATCGCCGCCCTGCGCGAGCGGAAGCCAGACTTCGAAAGCGCGGTGGTAATCGCCGGTATCGTAGGCAGTCACGCCTTCGAGAAAGCGCGTGCTCGGCGGCGGCAGTTCCACGGGATGTTCAAGTGTCTGCGGAGGCTCAGCAACGGCAACGGCTGCGCCCCAGAAGAGCGCAGCCGTCATCATTCCGACGAACAGTAAGGCGGGCCTAGCCCGGTATGCCGATGCCATGCCCCCGGTGTCCGTTACTGGCTATTGACGATCTGCCAGGAACCATCCGGCTGACGGCAAGCCGTGCCATAGGCGCGCTGCGCCTGGCCGCCGACATTGACCGTCTGGGTATATTCGCGGCAATAGGTGCCGTTATCCTGATAGGCTTTCTGCGGAACGACTGTGCCGTAATGGCCGGAATCGGGATTGCGCCACTCGACCGACTGACCGGAGGGCGCGCTTTCCAGCGCATACTGGGTGCGGTCCGACATGTACTGACGGTCAGCGCGGTCGAGCGATTTGCCGACTTCGCTGCCGACCAGCGCGCCGAGCAGCACGCCGGCGCCCGTCGCCCAGAGACGGCCGGTGCCGCCGCCGACTGCCGAACCCGCGAGGCCGCCGACCACGGCGCCGCCCAGCGTGCCGATATTCTGCTTCGGTCCCGCTCCCTGCTGACAGGCGACGAGCGACAGGGCGAGCGCGCCGATTGCCAAACCTTTGAAAACCTTCATTTTATCTCTCAGTCCTGTTTCTGTGTCCGTGACGGCCGCCCTCCTGGCCGGGCGGGACAAACCCCTATGGGTGACTATATAAGACAACAAATGTGGCGGGAAATATGGCGGAGAATAAAAGCCGTCATTCGCCGCCTCTATAGTTTGCCCGGAGTTAAATGTGAGCGACCAGCCAGACAGTATCCAGAAGGACGATCCCGCCGATTGGGCTGCCATGGGCGACCCGTTCCGGCTGTTTGACGACTGGCTGGCGAAGGCACAAGCGAGCGAGATCAACGACCCGAACGGCGTGGCGCTCGCCACCGCGGACGCGTCCGGCTTTCCCGACGTGCGCATGGTGCTGCTCAAGGGCGCGGACGAGCGCGGCTTCGTCTTTTACACCAATCTCGAAAGCGCGAAGGGCGAGGAACTGGCGCAGAATCCTCGTGCGGCGCTTTGCTTCCACTGGAAGAGCCTGAGGCGGCAGGTGCGCGTTCGCGGCCCGGTCAGCCCGGTGACGAGCGAAGAGGCCGACGCCTATTTCGCCAGCCGTCACCGCGACAGCCAGATCGGCGCCTGGGCCTCGCGCCAGTCGCGGCCGCTCGAGACGCGGTTCGAACTCGAAAAGGAAGTCGCGCGCTATGCCGCGAAATTCGGTCTCGGCAAGGTGCCGCGGCCACCGCACTGGTCCGGCTTCCGGATCGCGCCGCTCCACATGGAGTTCTGGCGCGACAGGCCGTTCCGCCTGCATGATCGGCTGGTCTTCGAGCGCGATGCGCCGGAAGGCGGCTGGCGGACCTCGAAACTCTTCCCATGAGGCAGGATTTGAACCGCGCCGATCACAATGCGAAGCTGATGCGGCGTGCGACCTATGCCGCGGTGGTGGTCGCCGTTACGCTGATCTCGATCAAGAGCGTCGCCTTCTATCTGACCGGCTCCGTCGCGATGCTCGGTACGCTGATGGATTCGCTGCTCGACGGTGCGGCGTCGTTGCTCAATCTCGTGGCGGTCAGCCACTCGTTGACGCCGGCCGACGACGAGCATCGGTTCGGCCACGGCAAGGCGGAAGCGCTGGCGGGGCTCGGTCAGTCGATCTTCATCTTCGCCTCGGCGGGCTATATCGTTTTCGAGGCGATCACGCGCATCGTCAATCCGGCGCCTGTCGAGAATTCGACCGTCGGCATCGCCGTCACCGTCGCGGCGATCCTCATCACGCTGGCGCTGGTTGCCTTTCAACGGCATGTGGTGGCGCGGACGCATTCGCTTGCCATCGAGGCGGATTCGACCCATTACCGCGGCGATCTCTTCATGAACCTGTCGGTCGTCGCGGCGCTGGTGCTGTCGGGCTTTTTCGACGTTCATTGGGCCGATCCATTTTTCGGCATCGCCATTGCCGCGCTGATCGGCTTCTCGGCAGCGCAGATCGTTTTCGGTTCCTACAATCAGCTGATGGATCATGAACTTTCCGAAGCCGATCGCGAGCGCATCAAGGCGATTGCGTTGTCGCATCCGGAGGCGATCAACATTCACGATCTCCGGACGCGCACCGCGGGCACGCGCAGCTTCATCCAGTTTCATCTTGAGCTCGACAGCTCGATCTCCCTGATGAAGGCGCATCGTATCTCCGACGATGTCGAAGCGCGCATCATGGAGGCCTTTCCCGATGCCGAAGTCATCATTCATCAGGACCCCGCCGGCGTCGAGGAACTGACGCGGTTGCAGCGCGTCTGATCCGATGGACGCCGACGGCATGGAAGCCGAGATCGCCGCCTTTCTCGCGCGGCCGGAGACCCACGGACTTCCGGGGCATGAGAAAATAGAGTGCATCGAGACGCATGCGTCGCGCGTCTATCTCGCCGGTTCCCTTGTCTACAAGCTGAAGAAGCGGGTCGATTTCGGCTTTCTCGATTTCACGACGCTGGACAGGCGCCGCGCCGCCGTCGAGAACGAGATCGCGCTCAATCGCCGCACGGCGCCGGAGATTTACCTCGGCGCGGTTGCCGTTCGCCATACGGCGGACGGCCTGCGGCTCGGCGGCGAGGCTGGCGAGATCGTCGACTGGCTGGTCGAGATGCGCCGCTTTCCAGCGGAGGGGCTTTTCGCCCGGCTGGCCGACGAGGGGCGTCTCACGCGGGCGCATGTCGAGACGCTGGCCGCCGATGTCGCGCGCTTTCACGCGCGGGCGGAGGTGAAGCATGACCGTGGTGGCGCGACGCTTTTCGCGCGCATTGTCGCGGGCAATGACGACAATCTTCAGGTCTCGGTCGGCAAGGTCTTCGAGGCGGAAAAGGTGCGGCGCCTGCGCGACGAATGCGACCGGTCGATCGCGCGTCATCGGGACCTGCTCGACCGGCGTCGCGAAGCGGGCTTCGTGCGCCAGTGTCACGGCGATCTTCATCTCGGCAATGTGGCCTTGATCGAGGGCAGGCCGGTCATCTTCGATTGCGTCGAGTTCAGCGACGACATCGCCTCGATCGATATTCTCTACGATCTCGGCTTTCTGCTGATGGACCTTGCCTTCCGCGCGACGACCGATGCGCGGCTGAAGGGTTTTGCCAACAGGGCGCTCAATGTCTATCTCGATCATGTGTCCGAGGCGGAGATTGAGGCGATGCTGGACGGGCTTGCGCTGTTGCCGCTTTTCATCGCGACGCGGGCGGCGGTGCGCGCCAAGGTGACGGCGGTCATCGCCGATACGGAAGAAAAGAAAGCGCGGTCGCGCGCCTATCTCGATTTCGCACTGGCGGTCCTCGCGCCGCCGACGCCGCGTCTCGTCGCGGTTGGCGGATTGTCGGGAAGCGGCAAGTCGACGCTGGCGATGGCTCTGGCGCCCGAACTCGGCGGGGCGGCGGGCGCCGTCCATCTGCGGTCCGATATCGTGCGCAAGCGTCTCTTCGGCGTCGCGCCGCTCGACCGGTTGCCGGAGGCTGCCTATGCGCAGGACGTGGGCGCGAGGGTCTATGAGCGGATGCTGGCGCTTGCCGGACATGCACTCGGCGCCGGCATGCCGGTCGTCGTCGACGCGGTCTTTGCGCAGGAGAGCGAGCGGCGCGATGTCAGGAGCGTGGCGACAAAGGCGGGTGTGCCTTTCGATGGACTCTGGCTCGATGCGCCGGCCGATGCGCTGGCGGCGCGTGTTGCCGCACGGGCGGCGGGAGCACAGGATCCCTCCGACGCCGATGTCGCAGTTCTGCGCCAGCAACTCGGTTATGATCTTGGGCGAATGGACTGGACGCGGGTCGACGCCTCCCGGGCTCCGGCGGAAAGCCTTGCGCGGGCGCTCGATCGGCTCAATAACTCGGCGAGTTGATATTTCCCGCCGCTGGCGCTTGTCGCGGCTTTAGATTAGATTGCTTCTCATGAGCAACTTGGAAAATTCGGAGCGGAAGACGCTGATCCTCACTGGTGCGAGCCGGGGGATCGGCCATGCCACGGTGAAACGTTTTTCGAGCGCGGGCTGGCGGGTCATCACCTGTTCGCGGCATCCTTTTCCCGAGGATTGCCCCTGGGAGATGGGACCGGAAGACCACATTCAGGTCGATCTCGCGGACCCTGCGAACACGGAGGCCGCCATCGCCGAGATGCGCGAGCGGCTGAAGGATCAGGGCAGCCGTCTTCATGCGCTGGTCAACAATGCCGCGATCTCGCCAAAGGGACCGGGCGGTGCGCGATTGAACGTGTTCGGCACGGATATGGACGTCTGGCAGAAGGTCTTCCAGGTGAATTTCTTCGCGCCGGTAATGCTCGCTCGCGGATTGGTCGAGGAACTGAAGGCGGCGCAAGGCTCGGTCGTCAATGTGACGTCGATCGCCGGCGTGCGCGTCCATCCTTTCGCCGGTTCGGCCTATGCGACCTCGAAATCCGCGCTTGCCGGCCTGACGCGCGAAATGGCGTCGGATTTCGGCCGGCTCGGCATTCGCGTCAATGCGATCGCGCCCGGCGAGATCGATACGGCGATTCTGTCGCCGGGTACCGAGAAGATCGTTGCGGAAATCCCGATGCAGCGCCTCGGCAAGCCGGAAGAAGTCGCCCGCACGATCTATTTTCTGTGCACGGATCAGTCGAGCTACGTCAACGGCGCCGAGATCCACATCAACGGCGGCCAACACGTCTGAGTATTTAAGCGATTCGCTTTGAAAGTTGATTCATGAACGATCCCCATGTGGTCGCGCTGATATACAAGGTTCTTCACGACGAGAGCGTCGAATACAAAAACGCCACTCCATTTAGGTCCGAGAGTGAAAAGTTTTGTGTTGTGATAGAGAACGGCGTGGCGCGTTTTGAAATGAAAGAACATTTTTCAAAGGAGAATGATGCTCTTGAAGCATTGATGCCGTTCATTCGGAGTTGGGAGCTGCAAGCAAACCTAGAACGCGGCCCGGGCGAATTTGAGCTGGCTTTTCAGAAGGCCGAAATAGTTGACAGGAGGCCGACTCCAGGTGTGGTCGAACTCCAGAGTATCGGGATCGTAATGACAGTTGGAACCGCGAAGATAACCGTTGATCGTGGACGATATCCTAATCCCGCGCCACATTTGCGTGTAGATGAAGATGTGGAGAGTATGAATCATCGCTACACCAACTACCGCAGAGGGAAAGAGACTCTTCCGGCCATCGGCTACTTCTGCCTGACAGTACTAGAGGCACGAGGAGGGGGCTCGCGGAGCGCTGCGGCTCAAATATTCGGCGTGTCGTCGCAGGTTCTCGGTAAGCTCGGTCGACTTACCTCTGAGAAGGGAGGTAAAGATGCGCGAAAATCCGACGGACGCATATCGGATTATACCGATGCGGAACGTCTGTGGGTCGAAACTGCAATTCGAATGCTCATTCGACGGGCTGCTGAAATAGCATTTGATCCGGATCAGTCATTGGCAGAAATCACGATGAGTGAGCTTCCGCCTCTATGATTTCGTTGCTTGAGGAGATGACGACACATACCTTCACCTCAGGAAAATCACCGCGCTCTGGCTGTCGCGCAGCATGGCGTTCTCGCCGACGGTGAAGGCCGAGACGATGTAACCGGTCGCGCCTTCGAAGGCGCCGGTGCCGCTTTCGATGCGGCGAACGACATAGCCATATTGCAGCGAGGGGTCGGGGCACTCGCCGATGAGACCCTCGCCCTCATTGACGAAGCTCACCGTGCCGCCGCCGAAGACGATCTGCCCCTGCTCGACGAAGCGGCCAAGCTGATCCGGCTCCACCACCGCCTCGAGCACGGCCTGCGGCGCGCCGGTCGTGAAGACGGCATCAAGGCCGGGGCCGAAGCTCGCGCGCGTTTCGATGCGCATGCGCAAGCCCATGTCGTCTTCGGGCGAGACCTTGCCCTCGAAAAGAAGCTGGTAGCGGACTTCCTTCATCACGCGGCCCTGAGACCTTCCTTCGCCACCATCGCCTCCGTCTCGTCGAGCGCACGTTCGACGCGATCGAAGATGTCGTCGATATCGGCTTCGCTGACGATCAGCGGCGGGCAGAAGGCGACGATGTCGCCGCCCAGCGCGCGGATGATGAGGCCGTGCTTCTCGGCAGCCTTCTGAACGGCGCCGCCGATGCCGGCTTTTGCGTCGAAGGCGCGCTTCGACGCTTTATCCGCGACGAGTTCGATGGCGCCGATGAGGCCCTTGGCACGGGCGTGTCCGACCAGCGGATGTTCGGCGAGACGCGCGACGCGGGCTTCGAATTTCGGCGCGACGCTGCGGACATGGCCGACGATGTTGCGCTTCTCGTAGATTTCGAGCGTCTTCGCGGCGACGGCGGCGGCAACGGGATGCGCGGTATAGGTGAAGCCGTGGCCGAAAGTGCCGATCTTTTTGCTCTCGTCGATCATCGCCTGATACATGTCCTCGCCGATGGTGACGGCGGCGATGGGGACATAGGCCGAGGAGAGGGCCTTGGCGACCGAGATCGAGTCCGGCTTGATGCCAAACGTCTGGCTGCCGAACATGTTGCCGGTGCGCGCGAAGCCGCAGATGACTTCGTCGGCGATGAAATAGATGCCGTATTTATCGGTCACCGCCTGGATCTTCTGGAAATAGCCCTCCGGCGGAATGATGACGCCGCCCGCGCCCATGATCGGCTCGGCGATGAAGGCCGCCACCGTCTCGGGGTCTTCCTCGATGATCATCTTTTCGAGGTTGGCGGCAAGCCGCGTCGTGAACTCGTCCTCGGTCTCGCCCGGCTCCGCATAACGATAATAGTGCGGGCAGTCGGTGTGGCGCGCGAAGGAGAGCGGCAGGTCGAAGTCGCGATGGTTCGGCAGAAGGCCGGTGAGGCTCGCCGAGGCCACGGTGACGCCGTGATAGGCGCGCATGCGCGAGATGATCTTCTTGCGCTTCGTCAGGCCCTTGGCATTGTTGTAATACCAGACGAGTTTCACCTGCTGGTCGTTGGCTTCCGAGCCCGAGCCGCAGAAGAGGATTTTCGAGGCCTTGTGCGGCGCGATCGCCTTCAGCTTCTCGGCGACCTCGGCGGCGCGTTCGTGGCTCTTGCCGCCGAAGACGTGGCTGAAGGGAAGCTGGCGCATCTGCTCGGTCGCCGCCTCGATCAGCTCAGGCTCGTTATAGCCGAGCGAGGTGCACCAGAGGCCGGCGAGACCTTCGATATATTTGCGGCCGTCCGCGTCCCAGACATGAATGCCTTCGCCGCGCTCGATGATCATCGGCCCGGTGCCGCGGAAAGCGTCGAGATTGGTATAGGGGTGGATCACCGTCTCGACATCGCGAACGGCGGCGTTGCTCAAACTCGTCATGGATAAGTCGTCACGGGGACGCTCCCTCGGGGGGTCAATGTCGGAAGGGGCGTAATATGGGAGCGTTGACGCAGGGTGTCAAAGGACCGCTTAGAATCCCGGCGGGGCTCTGAACCCGCCGAGGATTTCCTCAAGCATGCCCGCGACCGCGATGGTCGTGCGGTCGCCCATATGCGGGCCGATGATCTGAACGCCGACGGGCAAGCCTTCCGACGTGACGCCGACAGGCGCGGACGTCGCCGGCAGGTAGGAGACGACGGCGGGCCCCGCCCAGATCAGCACGTCCATATATTCGCGGTCCTTGCCGTTCACGCTCAGGCGGCGTTTGTGCCAGTTCGTGCTCTGGTCATGCGGGAAGGCGGGGCGCATCAGCACCGGCGAGAGGACGACGTCGTAATCGTTGAAGAAGGCCGCCCACTTGGCGCGGAGCTGCGTCTGTTTCTCCTCCCAGGGCATGCGCTCGGCATAGCTCATCGTGCCGCCGCGCATCTGGAGCGCTGCATGGCTCCTGTCGTCGGGCGAGAGCGACGCCTTGGCTGCCATCCAGTGCGCCTTGATCGCGGGCGGGAAGTTCGCGCCGACGACGGAATGGAGAAGCGTCAGATAGACTTCGGTGATTTCGGCCAGCGTGAAATCGGGACGGGCGGCCCAGTCGACCTTCGCGCCCGCATCTTCGAGCGCCTTCGCGGCATTCGTCAGCAAGCCCACGCTCTCGGCGTCGATATCGCAGAAGGGGTCTTCGATCCAGACGGCGACGCGGAGTTCCTTCGGCGAGCGGGCGCGGGGCGCGGGAAGGTCGAGCTTCCAGCCCGACGACATGTGCCAGTCGGGCCCCGCCGTGATGCCAAGCAGCAGATCGAGATCGGCGGCGCTGCGGCCGAGCGGGCCTGCGACTGAAAGGTCGCCTTCGCGCAACGTGCCGGGCGGCGGGCTCACATGGCCGCGCTTCGGGATGATGCCGAAGGTCGACTTGTGGCCGAAGACGCCGCAGAGATGTGCGGGTGTACGGATCGATCCGCCGATGTCGCTGCCGAATTCGAGGCTGGTGAGGCCCGCGGCGAGGGCTGCCGCCGAACCGCCCGAGGAGCCGCCGGGCCCGCAGGCAAGGTTCCAGGGATTGTTGGTGGTGCCGTAGACATCGTTATAAGTCTGGAGGTCGCCCGACATATAGGGGACGTTGGTCTTGCCGAAGATGACGGCGCCCGCGGCCTCGATCCTCTCGACGGCGGTGGCGCTTCTCGCCGGTACGTGGTTTGCGTATTCGGGCGCGCCGCCGGTCGTCGTCAGACCCTTCACTTCATAAGCGTCCTTGATGGTCATCGGAAGGCCGTGGAGCGGCCCCCAGCTCTCGCCCTTCGCCAGGGCCTCGTCGGCGGCCAGAGCCTTCGCCCGCGCGCCGTCGAAATCGCGTGCGACGACGGCATTGATCTTCGGGTCGTGGAGGACCGTCCGGGCGATGAAATGCTCGAGCAATTCACGCGAGCTCACTTCGCGGTCCCGGATCATGCGGGCAAGCTCGGTGGCGGATCTGAAATGAAGCTCGGTCGTGTCGGTCATGGCGTCCCTCAATTCTCCGTGATGAGGCGAAGATTAACGGGCGCGGGCGCCGATTGGGCAATAAAATGGATTTGCGACCGGTATTTTCGGCGGCGTTGTCGGAGACTGGGGGAGCCGCTAGACTGCCCCCAAAATCCGCGCGGTAACGCTACGTCCAGACGGGCAGGGCCGCCGACATATCAGGGATGAGAGACGATGAAGGGATTGATGCAGGATTGGCCGTTGCGCGTGTCGAGCATTCTCGATCATGCGGCGCGTTTTCACGCCGACCGCGAGGTGGTGACGCGCTCGATCGAAGGGCCGATCGTCCGCACTACCTATGGCGAGATGGCGGTCCGCGCGCGTCAGGCGGCGCAGGCGCTCCGCCGGCTCGGCGTCAACGAGGGCGACGTCGTTGCGACGCTGGCATGGAATACCGGCCGGCACATGGAAGCCTGGTACGGCATCATGGGTCTCGGCGCGGTCTGCCATACGCTCAATCCGCGCCTCTTCGCCGAGCAGCTCGTCTACATCGTCAATCACGCCGACGATAAATACATCCTACTCGATCTTACCTTCGTGCCGATCGTCGAGGCGATCGAGGCGCAATGCCCGAAGGTCAAGGGCTACATCATCATGACGGATGCGGCGCACATGCCGCAGACGAAGCTGAAGAACGCGCTCTGCTACGAAACGCTGCTGGCGGCCGAAGACGGCAAGTTCGACTGGGTTGAGGTCGACGAGAATGCGGCCTGCGGTCTCTGCTATACCTCGGGCACGACGGGCAATCCGAAAGGCGTTCTCTATTCGCATCGCTCCAACGTGCTGCATGCGATGATTGCGGTGACGGCCGATGCGATGGGGCTCAAATCCACCGATTGCGTGCTACCGGTCGTGCCGATGTTCCATGCCAATGCCTGGGGCATCACTTTCTCGGCGCCGATGACGGGCGCGAAGATCGTCATGCCCGGCATGAAGATGGATGGCGACAGCATCTGCGAATTGCTGACGACGGAAGAAGTGACCTTCACCGCCGCCGTGCCGACCGTCTGGCTGATGCTGCTGCAATATCTCGAAAAGACCGGCAAGCGGATCGATCATCTGAAGCGCGTCGTCATCGGCGGTTCGGCTGCGCCGCGCTCGATGATCGATGTCTTCGAGCGCGAATACGGCGTCGAGGTGCGTCACGCCTGGGGCATGACCGAAATGTCGCCGCTCGGCACGCTGGGCAGCTTCAAGGCGGGCATGGAAACGCTCTCGCATGAGGAAAAGCTCGACATCAAGGTGAAGCAGGGCCGTCCGCCTTTCGGCGTCGAGATGAAAATCACCGACGACAATGGCAATGAGCTTCCCTGGGACGGCAAGGCCTTCGGCCACCTGCTCGTTCGCGGGCCCGCCGTCGCCGGCGCCTATCTCAAGGGCGAGGGCGGACAGATTCTCGACGAGAAGGGCTGGTTCGATACCGGCGACGTCGCCACCGTCGATGAACGTGGCTTCATGCAGATCACCGACCGCGCCAAGGATGTCATCAAGTCCGGCGGCGAATGGATTTCGTCGATCGACCTCGAAAATCTCGCGGTCGGCCACCCGAAGGTGGCGGAGGCGGCCGTCATCGGCATCGTGCATCCGAAGTGGGACGAGCGGCCGCTGCTGATCGTCGTGCTGAAGGAAGGCGAGAGCGCGACGAAGGAGGAGATCCTCCATTACATGGACGGCAAGATCGCCAAATGGTGGATGCCGGACGACGTCGCCTTCGTCAACGAGATCCCGCATACGGCGACGGGCAAGATCCAGAAGCTCGCGCTGCGCGAGACGTTCAAGAGCTACACGCTGCCGACCGCGACTGCGGCGGAATAATCGAAACCGAGGAGTTAGAGACATGGAGAACAGATCGCGCGCGGCACTTTGGGGGTCGCGAATCGGTATCTTGGCGATCGTTCTCCTGATCCTCGCCATTGCCGCCAATCATCTCGGCCTTCTCGGCTACAAGCTGCCGCTGATGGGCATCGCGCTCAGCGCGCTCATCGGCGTCATCGCCATCGTCATCTCGCTGATCGGTCTGGTCATCACGCTGGGCGGCAAGACGGGCGCGGGGACGGCGATCCTCGGCATCGTTCTCGGTGTGGTGGCCGCCGCACCGGTCGCGACGACCCTGGTGACGGGCCGGAGCGTGCCGCGCATCCACGACATCACGACCGACCTTTCGAATCCGCCGCAATTCGATGCCGTCGTCGCGCTTCGCGAAGGTGCGCCCAATGCGCTCGACCGTGCGACGCCGCCCGACCTCGCCGAACAGCAGCAGAAGGCTTATCCCGATCTCGCGACGCTGATCGTGCCGCAGGAACCGGCGAAGGTCTTCGATGCGGCGCTCGCGACCGCGAAGGACATGGGCTGGACGATCGACGCCTCGTCGCCCGAGAAGGGATCGATCGAGGCAACGGCGGTGACGAAGCTCATCGGATTCAAGGATGACGTCGTCATCCGCATCGCGGCGAAGGATGCCGGCGCCGCGGTCGATGTGCGCTCCGTCTCGCGTGTCGGCATGAGCGATCTCGGCACCAACGCCAAGCGCATCCGTGCCTATCTCGACGCGCTGAAGACGAAGCTCGCGACGCCAGCTTCGTCCTAGGGCAATCTGTATTCCGCGCCGAGCGTGACAGGTCCGTCGGTGACGACGCGGCCCTGTTCGACGAGGCGCGTCATGTGCGCCAGCACGGAACGGCCGGCGGCGCCGTGGAGCCGCTTGTCGACGGCCGCATAGATGATGGGCACCATGTCGACGATATGCGTATGGCCCGCCTTCAGCTGTTCGAGGATCTGACGCTCGCGGTCCTCGCGATGGGCGATGAAGGCGCGCACGAAGGGCTTCGGATCGCGGATCGCCGGTCCGTGCGTCGGCCAGTAAATCTCGTCGTCGCGCGTCAGCAGCAGGTCGAGCGACCGCATGTAGTCGCTCATGTTGCCGTCGGGCGGGCTCACGATGCTGGTCGACCAGCCCATCACATGATCGCCGGTGAAGAGCGCCTTTTCTTCCTTCAGCGCAAAGCAGATGTGGTTCGACGTATGGCCGGGCGTGTGGACGCATTCGACGGTCCAGCCGTCGCCTTCGATGATGTCGCCGTGCCGGACTTCGACGTCGGGCATGAAATCCATGTCGCCGTCTTCCTCGCCGGAGCCCGCGCCATGCGGCCCGTAGCCATAGGTCTTCGCGCCGGTGCGCGCCTTCAGAGGCGCCGCAGCCGGCGAGTGATCGGTATGGGTATGGGTGATGAGAATGTGGGTGACCGTCTCGTCGCCGAGCGCGCGCATCAGCGCGTCCACATGCGCCTCGATCATCGGGCCGGGATCGATCACAGCGACCTTGCCGTGGCCGACGATGTACGTGCCCGTACCCTTGTAGGTGAAGGCTGACGGGTTTTCAGCGACGACGCGACGGATCAGCGGCGTGATCTCTTCGCTCTCGTCATAGGTGAATTCGATCTCGCGCACATAGGGAATCTGAACAGCCATCACCCAACCTCCCGGGAAGCCCCCCGCTTTCGTGCGAGCATGGACCGCGCCGCGGCGTCGTTCAACCTCGCTCAGTCCATCACGGCATGCGCCGCTGCGTCTTCCTTCGAAACGGGCACTTTCGGCACGCGCATCAAATAGACGAGCGGGATGGCGAGTAGCGTCAGATACATCATCAGCTTGAAATCGTCGAGATAGGCGATGGTCGCCGCCTGCTGCGTCACCTGGGAATCGAAAAGGGCGAGACCCAACTGGTTGTTGAGGCCGAGCCCGGAGGGCATCGCCCCGGGACGGTAGAGCGGATTGAGCGGGCTCACATGCTCCGACAAGGTCGCGTGATTGATCTGCGTCAGCCGTGCGATCAGTGCCTGCGTCGAGGCGATGCCGACGCTCGAGCCGACATTGCGCAGCAGGCTGTAGAAGCTCGTGCCTTCCGTACGCAGATGCGGCGCCAGCGTCGAGAAGGAAATGGTCGTCAGCGGCGCGAAGATGAAGCCGAGGCCGAGGCCCTGCACGAAGCCCGTCACGACGACGGTATGCACGCTGATGTCGAGATTGAAATTTCCCATCTGCCAGAGCGTGAAGGAGGCGAGGCCGAAGCCGAGCGCCATCAGCGCGCGCATGTCGATCTTGTTGATGATGCGTCCGGCAATCATCATCGACAGCATCGTGCCGGCGCCGCGCGGGGCGAGCACGACGCCCGTCGTCACGACGGGATATTGCATCAGCGACTGAAGGAAGGTCGGCATCAGCGCCATGGTCGCGTAGAGAACGAAGCCGACCAGAACCGCGAGGACAAGCCCGACCGACAGATTGCGATCCTTGAAGAGCTCGAGGTCGATGAAGGGACGTTTGGTCGTTGCCGAATGGGCCACGAAAAGATAGAGCGCCATCAGGGCGACGATGCCCTCGGCGATGATCTCTGTCGACGAGAACCAGTCCTTGATGTTGCCGCGATCGAGCATCAGCTGCATCGCGCCGACGGCGATCGAGAGAAAGGCAAAGCCCAGCCAGTCGAAACGCCGGTCCTTGATGAAGGCCGATTCCTGGAGGCCGATCGCGAGGCCGACAAAGGCGAGAATGCCGAAGGGCACGTTGATATAAAAAACCCAGCGCCAGCTATAGCTGTCGGTGAGCCAGCCGCCGAGGGCCGGGCCGACGATCGGGCCGACCATGACGCCAACGCCCCAGAGCGCCATCATCTTGCCGCGTTGCTCGACCGAGAACATGTCGAGCATGATCGCCTGCGAGAGCGGAACGAAGGCGGCTCCGAAAGCGCCTTGCGCGAGGCGGAAGATCACGATCTGGTCGAGCGTCTGCGCCGCGCCGCAGAGCATGGACGTCAATGTGAAGCCGACCACCGAAATGCCGAGCAGGCGCTTGCGGCCGAACCGCATCGACATGAAGGCGGTCGCCGGCGTCGCGATGGCGGCGGCGATGATGTAGGAGGTCAGCACCCAGGCGACCTGATCCTGCGTCGCCGCCATGCTTCCTTGCATATGCGGCAAGGCGACGTTCGCGATCGTCGAGTCAAGCGTCTGCATCACCGTCGCGAGCATGATCGCGCCGGTAACGACAGCCTTGCGCATGTTCGGCGTCATGGCGCGTTGCCTTGCGCTCCCGCCTCGCAGGAGGTGCCGGATTTGGTGTCGATTTCGACGTTGGTGCTCATGCCTGCGCGCACTTCCGGATCGCCGGGCTTGCGGTGGATCGCAACGCGCACAGGAATGCGCTGAACGACCTTCACCCAGTTGCCGGTCGCGTTCTGCGCGGGCAGCACGGAGAATTCGGAACCCGTGGCCTGCGAGATGCTCGCGACATGGCCTTCCCATTCATGGCCCGGGTAGGTGTCGATGTCGATCGACGCGCATTGGCCGGGACGCACGTTCGTCAGATCGGTTTCCTTGAAGTTGCCCTCGACCCAGACATTCTTGGTCGAGATGAGGCTCACCACCGGCATGCCGGGCGACACCTGGTCGCCGACCTGCGGCTGCTTGCCCGTCACGCCGTCGAAGGGTGCGCGCACGGTCGAGCGTTCCAGATTGAGCGCCGCATTGTCGCGCTGCGCTTTCGCCGCGAGGTAGGAGGCGTGTTCTTCGACGGGCGCGTCGGGCTTGCCGTCGAGCTGGGCGGAAATCTGCTCGAGGCTCTGCCGCAGCACGCCGTCGAGCTGCGTTGCGGTGTCGAAGTTGTGCCGCGCGGTATCGAGGTTCGCCTGGCTCGCGAAGCTGCGCTTGGCGAGGGCCGCCTGGCGCCCGAATTCGCGCTTGTAATAGTCGATGCTGCTCGAGGAGAGCGCGAGCTGGGCGATGGTCATCTGATATTTCGCGCGTAGCGACTTCACATTGGCGGTTGCCGTTGCGAGCTGCGCGTCGGCTTCCGCAAGCGCAATCCTGTAGGGCACGGGATCGATCTGGAAAAGGGGATCGCCGACCTTCACGATCTGGTTCTGCTTCACATAGACGGCGACGATGCGGCCGCCGACATCGGGGCTCACGGAGACCATGTCCGCCTTCACATAGGCGTTGTCGGTGCTCACATAGCGGCCGGAGGTGAAATAGAAATACGCGATGGCGGCGAGAACGAGCACCGGTACGCCGATCAGCAGGATCGGGCGCAGTTGTTCCCTGTCACCAAGAATGCGCCGCGCCGCGTTGGAAACGGGGGCGAATGTCACTGACATGTAGCGTGCCTTTCAACTCTGGATTACCGGATGGCGAATGATTGATTATTTTGCGTTCGTCTTGCCGCGCTGGGGCACGCCGCAGCCGGGCATCAGCGTCGCGACGTTGCCGCGCAACCGGCCCATGAGGTTCGCCAGCGTCTCGATGTCGGAGGGCGCGAAGCCGCCGAGGACCGTGTCGTAGATTTCCGCCGCGATGTCCCAGATGCGATCGAGGACGGGCGTTGCCTGTTCCGTCAGGAAGAGGCGCTGCGCGCGACGATCGTTGGGATCCGGGCGCCGCTCGACCAGGCCGGCGGCAACGAGCTTGTCGATGAGGCGCGCGACGGTGATCGGCTGCACTTCGAGAAGTTCGGCGAGGCTCACCTGGTTGAGCCCTTCGTTGCGCGACAGGTGCACGAGGGCGCGCCATTGCGCCTGGGTGAGGCCCAGAGGCGTGATCCGCTCGTTGAAGATGCGCCTGAGCATCCGCGAGGAATCGCCGATCAGAAAGCCGATGCCGTGATCCACGGCCCGGAGCTGGGGAGCTGGTTTATGCAGCATGGCTTTTAAAGAGGCTTACACTTAATAAGGAGTGCTTAGCATATAGGCGTAAAAAAAGCCTCCGACAAGGGAGGCAAGCCGAAATGACGGGGCGGCGGCGCCGCGCCCCGTCAGTGACCGGATATGGCTTCAGTAGGTGAGAAGGACGTTGCCGAGAAAGGCCATGCTGTAGAAGCCCATCAGCACGGCGATGCCGGCGGCGACAGCCTCACCGAGGTGGAAACCGGCTCTGAACCGGGCAAGAGCGCTGCCCATCCCGGCGGTTTTAGCCGGAAGAGACGCGGCGAAGGCTTCAGCTTCGGTGGCGATCTGGGGGGCGGCAGGCATGATGTCGTCCTTTGCAATCAGAGGGTTAGTGAACCCCATCGGACGTTTCATTCCCTGCAGGCCGGCGCCTTTTGGCGCTTCTGGCGTCTTAGAGCTGGTTGCTGAGGCGCAGGCCCACCGAGACGAGCACGGCCAGAGAATAAAGGCCGGTCAGTACGATGAAGCCGGTCGCGAGCAAATCGCTGGCCCGGGAGTTGGGCTCCTTCGAGGCCTCATAGAAAGCAACCGTCTGATCCCAGGCATGATTGGCGCGGGCGGCAATGTCGGCCGGGAAGGGCTGCGAGTCCTGCGGGGCATTCTGGGAAACGTGATCTGCGGCTGACATGGTCTTAACCTTCGAAATCAAGGAGTTACATTCCTTTGGAAGCGGACCGGCTGTTTCAAACCGGCTTCGTTTCCGTTGATTCGAAGATATGTTGCGTCGCACAAAATGACAAGATGTCAGTTCGTGAATTTTCGATGGGGCATCAAAATGACGCACCCGTCACCATTGAAGGGTGAGGGGCTTATATGCGGCGTCCGGCAGCTTCCCAAAAGGGCTCGCGGAGCTTGCGCTTGAAAATCTTGCCGGAGTCCTCGCGCGGCAGCTCGGCCCGGAACTCGACCCGCTTCGGCACCTTGTATCCGGCAATGCGCTCACGCAGGAACGAGCGCACGTCGCTTTCGCCGAAATCGGCGCCCGGCTGGCGCTGGACGACGGCGCAGAGCTGTTCGCCGAATTCCTCGTCCGGAATGCCGAACACCGCGCAGTCGGCGAGGCCCGGCATCTTGTGGAGTTCGGCTTCGATCTCGGCCGGATAGATGTTCACGCCGCCGGAGATCACCATGTCCTTGGCGCGGTCGCAGAGATAGAGAAAGCCGTCATCGTCGAGATAGCCGATATCGCCGAGCGAGATGAGGCCCGGCGATTTTTCGGCGCGGCGGCGTTTCTCGTCATCGCCGTGATAGGTGAAATCCGGCAGGGCGGTGAGCCGGCAGACGATTTCGCCGGTGGCACCTTGCGCGAGTTCCTGTCCGCGCTCGTCGACCACACGAAGCAGCGCGCCCGTGAGCGCGTGGCCGACGGTGCCTGGATGCTTCAGCCATTCCTCCGAATTGCAGAAGGTGACCGCGCCCGTTTCCGTGCCGCCGTAATATTCGTGGATGATCGGTCCCCACCATTCGATCATGGCGTGTTTCACATGAACGGGGCAGGGCGCGGCGGCATGCACGATGAAACGCAGCGAGGAGAGGTCGTATTTGCGTTTGATCTCTTCCGGTAGCTTCAGCAGGCGCACGAACATGGTCGGCACCATGTGGACATGCGTCACACGATAGGTCTCGACCGATTTGAGGAATTCTTCCGGATCGAAGCGCGGTTCGAGAATGATGTTGGTGCCGAGCCGGAAAGCGACGAGGCCCGCCGCATTGGGCGCCGAGTGATACATCGGTCCCGGAATCAGCACCACCATGTCGCCCGGCGTTGCCGCCCATTTGTCATAGCCCATGACCCTGGCGATCATGTTCGGGAAATTCGCGGCCTGTTCCGGCGTCGGCGGATTGCGCCGCACACCTTTCGGGTGACCGGTCGTGCCGGAGGTGTAGATCATCGAGCCCGGCGCTTCGTCCGGCCCCTTCGCCTTGGGCGGGAAGGTCTTCAGCCAGTCGTACCAGAGCGGCAGGCCGGCGGGAAGGCGCGCGGCATCCGCAGATAGTCCGTAGGCGGATATGACTTCGGGCGGCGTTTCGACGATGAAGACGGGCGTGCCTTCCGGGATCACATGGGCGATCGGGTGATAGAGATCGGCATGAATCACGATCGCCTTGGCGCCTGAATTCTGGAAGACGTAAGCCGCCTCGTCCGCGGAATTGTGCCAATTGGCCGGTGTCGAATAGGCACCGACAAGGCCGGCGGCCGCGGATGCCTCGAAGAAGGCGAAGTCGTTGCGAAGATAGACAGCCACAACGTCGCCCGGCCCGATGCCGAGTTCCGCAAACCCGGTTGCGGCACGAGCCGCGCGTTCGGTCAGTGTCGCGACGTCGGACACGCGCGTGCCGGAGCGCACATAAGAAGCCATTGGTTCCTCCCCACTGGATCTTTCTCTTTGTCCCCGAAGTGTAGCAGGCGCGGCGCGGAGGAAAAGGCCGATTTTCCGATCGTCGGGAAGGCCGCGCAAAGAAACAATTCACACAAGCGGAACAACTGAGGCAGGCCGGAGTTACTTATGGAAACAGGCCGACGTTCATGTAATCGCCAAGGCCGGCGAGTTCGGAGGGCTCATGGTTGGAAGACGAAGCAAGACCAGTCGTCTACGGAAAGACGTCGATGCGATCAAGGACGATGTGCGTGAATTTCGCGACGATGCGCGCGACGTGGTGGAAGAGACATTGTCGCATCCGATCGTCGATCGTGTGGTCGATGCCATTCGCGAGCGACCGGTAACGGCGGTGCTCGTTGCCGCCGCGGCGGTTTTTGTCGGCACGCGGCTTACGCACCGTCGTCAGTGGGAGGAGTGAGCATGCGCTATCTGCTGTTGTGGGTGCTCGGCATTCCGATTCCGTTGCTCATCCTCATCTACTTCCTTTTTCACTGAGGCGGTCTTCTAAAAATCGTCGGGAGGAAAAATGCGCCTGATTTTGTTGATCCTTTTGATTCTGCTCGTCGTCGGCGCGCTGCCGA
>CAISYL010000253.1 GCA_903889655.1 uncultured Alphaproteobacteria bacterium
AAAAACCTCGGCAAAGCGTCCCCAGTTGATGACGCTTCTGAGTGTCTGCTCGGCCCACTCCTCGGTCATCGCATCCTCAAGCTCTTCGGCGAAGCGCGCATAAGGCGCCCGATGCGCCGGACGTTCGTCGAGAATGCGTTTGATGTGGGCCGCAAGCGGCACATAGGTCAACAGGCGCTCGGCGAACATCTGCTTGCGCACATTCGGATCTTCGTTGGCAAAGCGCATTCCCGCTTCTGTCAGGCGAATGTCGCCGCCCTCGATGTCGGCAAAACGCAAAAGCTGCAATGTCTCGCCGATGCTGAAGAGCGCGTCGGTCGTCATCCGCATGTGTTCGGCGACCTGCGGCAAGTCGGCCCGTCCGTGATAGGGCGCGCCCGCCACCGCCTCGATGAGACCGGCGATCGAGTTGGTGGAGACGCGCGGCAGGATCATGTCGATGCCGCCGCCCGAGAATGAGGGCTTGGCGCCAGCGATCTGTCCCTTGGCCGGCATTGTCATGCGCTCGTAGATACTGTCGACGAGCCAGCGGAACTTGGGGTCGAGCCGGTTGCGCGGGCGCTGAATGTCGACCGGGATCTCGGCGATGACCCGCCCCGGATTGGATGAAAAAAGGAGGATGCGGTCGCACATCAGCACCGCCTCCTCGATGTTGTGCGTCACCAGAAGGATCGACTTGATCGGCATGCGGCCTTCCGACCAGAGGTCGAGAAGGTCGGTGCGGAGCGTTTCGGCGGTCAGCACGTCAAGGGCCGAGAAGGGCTCGTCCATCAGCAGCAGATCGGGATGAACGACGAGCGCGCGGGCGAAGCCGACGCGCTGGCGCATGCCGCCCGAAAGTTCCTTCGGATAGGCGCTTTCGAAACCGTCGAGGCCCACAAGGTCGATCGCTTCGAGGGCGCGCTTGCGGGCTTCGTCCTCCGAAATCTGCAAGGCATCAAGGCCAAGCCGCACGTTCTGCAGGACCGTGAGCCAGGGGAAGAGCGCGAAGGTCTGGAAGACCATCGCGATCCCTTCGGCGGGTCCGTCGATCGGCTCGCCGAGAAAGCGGGCATCGCCGCCCGTCGGTTCGATCAATCCGGCCATGATGCGCAGCAAGGTCGATTTCCCTGAACCCTAACGCCCGAGAAGGCCGACGATCTCGCCCTCTTTCAGCGTCATGTCGACATCGTCGAGGACCGTCAGCTCGCCGCCGGACGGCCGCGGGAAGGCCTTGCGGACGCCGGTGATCTGCAGGACCTGTTTCGTCTGGATCGTGGATGCCATCGCCATTTCGGACCTCCGTCAGATCATGCGCAGACGACGTTCCGCATAGCTGTGCAGCGGACGCCAGAAGAGCCGGTTGAAAAGCGTAACGAAGACGGCCATCACCATCACGCCGAGGATGATGCGCGGATAGTCGCCCGCCACGGTCGCCTTTGCGATATAGGAGCCGAGGCCCTGCGCCTCGAGCCGCGTATTTCCCCAGATGACGAGTTCGGCGACAATACTCGCGTTCCATGAGCCGCCCGAAGCCGTCAGGCCACCGGTGATGAAATAGGGAAAGATGCCGGGCAGCATCACCTTGAACCACCAATGCCTGCCGCCAACGCGAAAATTCGCCGCCGCATCGCGCAGATCGCTCGGGAAGGCGCTCGCACCCGCAATCACGTTGAAGAGAATGTACCACTGCGTGCCGAGGATCATCAGCGGGCTCAGCCAGATATTGGGGCTGAGATGGAAATGGAGAATGCCGACGACGGCGACCGGAAACAGCAGGTTTGCCGGAAAGGCGGCGAGGATCTGCGCCACCAGTTGCAGGCGCATGGCGATGGCCGGTCGCAGACCGATCCAGACACCGATGGGCACCCAGACGAGGCTCGCCAGCGCGACCAGCACGACGACGCGGGTCAATGTCAGCAGACCGAGCCTGAAGGCTTCGAGCACCTCGGAGATTTCGATCCGTCCCGCGAGCTCGATGTAAAGCGCGTGCAGGCCATAGACACCGAGCACCACCCAGACGGCCCACCAAAGGACACCCCAAAGGAAACTGAGCCACCGCTTTTGCGCCGGCGAACGCCGCCAGCGCCAACGACCAAGGGTCAGCGGCGCATGAGCGACAACGACAAAGCCCTTCTGAACCGGCATCAGCGCAAGCTGCACCAGCCGCGCGCGATTGAGGACGCGCAGGAGCCAGACACCCGGCGTCGGCTGGCCCATCGTCTGCTCGAAGCGGAATTTCTGCGCCCAGGCGACCAGCGGCCGGAACAGGAGCTGGTCGTAGGCGACGATGACCACGAGCATGGCCATGACTGCATAAAGAACCGCCATGAGATCGCGGCGCTCGATCGCCAGCGCCACGTAGGAGCCGATCCCCGGCAGGGTAATCGTCGTGTTGCCGACGGAGATCGCCTCCGAAGCGACGATGAAGAACCAGCTGCCCGACATCGACATCATCATGTTCCAGACGAGCGCCGGCATGGCGAAGGGAACTTCGAGCCGCCAGAAGCGCTGCCAGGCCGAGAGGCGGAACGCCCTGCTCGCTTCGTCGAGGTCTTCAGGCACGGTCCGGAGCGACTGGTAGAAGCTGAAGGCCATGTTCCAGGCCTGAGCCGTGAAGATCGCGAAAATCGCGGCGCATTCGGCACCGGCCACGCTGCCCGGAAAGATCGCCATGAAGCCGGTCACGGTGAAGGACAGGAAACCCAGCACCGGCACGGATTGCAGCACGTCGAGGATCGGAATCAGCACGGCGCCGGCACGCTGGCTCTTTGCCGCCGCCGTCGCATAGGTGAAGGTGAAAAGGAGCGAAGCGGCGAGCGCGGCGAACATGCGCAGCGTCGTGCGGAGCGCATAGCCCGGCAGAGCCGACGGCGAAAGCGAGATATGGGCCTTGGCCGCACTCGCCAGCGGCGCCCCCATCTGTTGGGCGCCATAGATGATGAGAGCGAGCGTGCCGGCGACCAGGCAGAGCGCGATGCCGTCCCAGGGCGACGGCGTCAGGCGCTCGCGGCGCGCCACCGAGATGGTTGATATTTCGGTCATGACGAGACCTCCGGCGCCGGACCATGGCGGCGTGCGTGAAGACCGTCAAAAGCCGCCCATCCGGGCGGCGAAATCGCAAAAAAGGAGATATCCATGATCACCTCGCGCGGGCCAGCGAGAACTGCCCGAGCGAGGGAGGCGGAACCCGCCTCCGGCCGCATCAGGTTCAGCCCCGGAGGCCCAACCGACTACTGTCGCCGTCCATCTTTTCCTCATTGAGCTTCGGGGCGGACGCCCCGTCGTCGGAGCCCGTATAGGCCCGCCTGTCGAAGCGGTCAATCGGGGCCACGGGGGCGGGCTACATAAATTTTTTGTTATGCGGGCCGCGCCCGGTCAGCGCGGGAAACGCACCATTCGGCCGCCTGCTTCATCCCATAAGGCATAGCTCGGTGCATGCAACGCCTTGCCGAGCGTAAGCGTCTGTACGGGGACCGACTGCGCCACCAATACCGCGTGGCAGGCTTCGAGGCGATAGTTCGGCACGCGCGGCGCCAGATGGTGGATGTGGTGGAAGCCGATATTGCCGGAGAACCATTGCAGAATGCGAGGAAGCCTCAGGTAAGAGCTGCCATTCAGGGCGGCGCGCAGAGACGTCCATTGAGGCTCTCTCACCCATTCGGCGGTCTCGAAACGATGCTGCACCGAGAAAAGCCAGACGCCGGCAATGGAAGCAAGAGCGACGATCGGCAGATGGACCAGCAGAACCGTTTTCCAGCCGAACAGAACGACCAGCCCCGCGAAGATCGCGGCAAGTCCGGCATTCGTCATGTGAACGCTCCATCTCTCCTTGCGCCATGTCTTCGGCGTGTCGAAGGGCATTCGGTAAAGGAACAGAAAAACCAGCGGCGGCAGAATGATCTGCGAAACGATCGGATGACGCGCGATACGATAGAGCCATCGCTTGCGGACCGGGAGGTTCCGATATTCATCGAGGGTGAAGCAGGTCGAGTAGATATCCGCGCCGCTGTTGCGCCGGTCGAGATTGTTCCAGACGGCGTGATGATTGGCATGTTGTCGCCGCCAGTTGGCGTAAGGCGTGAAGGTCGCCATGCTGCACAGGCTGCCGACGATCTCGTTGGCGCGCGGCGTCCGGAAATAGGAGCCGTGACCGCAATCGTGCTGAATGATGAAAAGCCGCACCATCAAACCGGCCGCGGGAAGCGCAAGGGCCAGCGTGAGCCAGACGGAGATTTGCAGGACGGCATACATGCCGGCAAGCGTCGCCACATAAGCAATCCCCGTCGCCGCCAGTTGCGCCGAACTCGTACGGGCCGACGCACGCTGGAATGGGGCGAGGCTCGCGAGCAGAGCGCGGCGCTCTACCCGCTGTTCATCGCGGCCGGCCGGAAAATCGTAGGTATTGGACATCGGTCGTCCTTTCATGCCGAGGACGCCGAACGCGGCTGAACGGTTCCGGAGAAGGGAGCCGTAAAAACGAGCTGTCAGATTAGTGGGCTGCAAAGCAGGCCGCGGTCGGCTTCGATCGGCGCACCCGCCTGTTCTTTATGGGATCGGATCACGCCTTGGCGGATCGGATTGCGGGCGCTTCGCTCGGTTCCGCAGCCTCTTCATGAGGGGGCGATGTCTTCCCAAGCCCCCTTGATATGGGAATGCGGACGCCCGGCGGCAATGCCGCGGAAGTCGCGCGGCCGCCGTGGCCCTCGCCCTGCCCGCCTCGATTAAAATTCAGCCGCTGGACGGAGCCGATCGCGGCAAAGCCGGCCGGCCGCGGTTGCGGCTCAGGCCCTTCCCGGTGTATTGGGAACCGTCGGGGCGTAGCGCAGCCTGGTAGCGCATCTGCTTTGGGAGCAGAGGGTCGGGAGTTCGAATCTCTCCGCCCCGACCACCCTTTTCCCTTGTAAATTCAGGAAGTTAAGGCATATCAATGCCTTAGTAGCCGCTCCACTTGTACACAGGAGTGGTACACATGGTGTTGAGCGTGGCGCGTCCCCATCGAGATAAGAAGACCGGCATCTACTACCTCCGCGAACGAGTTCCTTCCGATTTGTTGACCAAGGCGCGAGGGACATTCATATCCCTCCCGGTGGGCGATACGTTGGCCCGAGTGCGCCTCGGTGAGGGTGTGAAGGTCTCGCTACGGACCAAACTTGAAGGTGAAGCTAGGCGGCTGTTCGCTGTCACCAATGCGGCACTTCAGGAACACTGGCAAGCCCTGCGGCAGGGACCAAGAACACTCACCCATAAGGAAACCGTCGCACTCGCTGGCGAGGTCTATGGGGCGTTCACCTCGGCCATTGAAGATAATCCGGGAGGGCCTGAGGTGTGGGCCAAGGTTCTCCGGGACAATTACACCGCACAACAAGGACACACCGGCCTAGCTGCGTTGACCATTGGCGTAGATGAACAAGTGGCGCGAGCTATGGAGGAGAGGTTTGGCCCCCTCACCGACACCGCGCTAATGGCAAAGGGCCTGCACGTTGACGACGAAAGCCGAGGCAAGGTCTTGGTTCAAGTCTCACGTGCATTAGATGAAGCCGCTATGCGCCTCAAAGCCAATGCCGAGGGCGACTACTCGCCGGATACCAAGGCAGCACTGTTCCCAGCGTGGTCATCTGCCAACACCGCCACCAAGACCGGCATCACATTTGAAATCCTGTTCGACAAGTGGCTCAGGAAAAAAGAGAGGCGGGCCGATGCGACCGTGACCCGATGGAGGCCAATCGTTTGCACTCGCCTTCCGGCCTATCTAGGCCATTCAAATCCGAGACTGGTAACGAAGGCGCAAATCATCGGCTGGCGGGATGCGCTTCTACAGGAGGGCATCAAGCCGTCAACCGTGCTTAAGGTCCACCTCGCGGCAGTTCGCTCTGTCTACAGAGTCTGGGTCGAAGACGACTTGCTACCTTTGAACCCCGCTGCCGGTGTCGTCGTCGGTATCTCCAAAGCTCGCCGCGAACGTGAGAGGGGATTCACTGATGATGAGGCCCTCTCCATCCTCAAGGCGGCGAAGAGGCCGATAGGAGGAAAGCGTCTCAAGACGAACCTTGCAGCTATTCGTTGGGCACCGTGGCTTTGTGCGTTCACAGGCGCTCGCATCGGCGAAATGACGCAGCTTCGTAAGGAGGACGTGTTCAAGCAAGGTGACATATGGGTACTTAAGATCACCCCAGAAGCGGGTGACGTTAAGGGCGATCAGTTTCGCAACGTCCCTCTTCACAAGCAGCTAATTGAGGAAGGCTTTTTGGAGTTTGTGGCAAAGTCACCTTCTGGTCCGTTGTTTTATACGCCTGACCCCAAGAGGAGTCCTGACGCTACAAAGACACCGTGGTCTAAGGTGGCTCAAGTCATAGCCGAATGGGTCCGTAAAGACGTTGGCATCACGGATACGAGAGTGCCGCCCAATCATGGCTGGCGGCATCGCTTTGTAACCATCGCTCGTGAGGTCGGGATGGACTCTGAGAAACGTGAGTTCATTATCGGACACGCCTTGCCGGGTATGAGTCAGGAATATGGCGATATGAGAGGTCTGCATCGGGAGATTGAAAAGCTGCCTAAGGTTCTGCTCTAGACAATCGAAACAGCTTCGGCTTTTCTAATCGGCGTGGTTGATTCGTAAACTGACAAACGGAGCACCTATAATGACCACTTCGAAAACTGATGCGAGCAAGGCGGCGAAGCTGCTTCGGAAGAGCAAAAATAAGGCCGTTCTGTCCGTCGCCGGTTCGGATTTGGCCCAAGCTAAGCGCCCCCCGAAGGGCAAGAAGAAAAAGTGAGATATGTCCTCCCGCCGAACTCAAGCAAACTTTCATAACGGCGGGAGGATATAAATCGGAGCGTTAACGTGGTGAGCATCGTTATCCGGAGTTAGACACCTCAATGTCCCCGCCTCAGCCATCTTTCCAGACCGGCGACATCGTTATGCACGATAAATTCGGTCAAGGTGTTGTGGTGGCGGTTGACAACCATCCCTCCACCAACGCGAACAATGACCTGAGTTGGAAGGTGACCGTAAACTTCAATCAGTCTGGTGAAAAGAAAGTGACATCCTCGTTTCTCAAACTAGAGAAAGATGTCCACCGCATTGATGTGCTTCGGTCGGCGGTGAGCGAATACGGAACGACGGCGACTAGTACGTGCCGTCTGTTGATGACATTCGGCTATGATTTCATTGCGACCTTTGGAAAATACCTCCACCGGGACAAACAATTGGTCTGGGGTGTACCGCCGACGGGAGAGTGGAAGCCGGACAGCGATTATCATGATGCCGCCTTTAGCACCTATGAGCGAGGTGCATACACCCTCGATCCTGTAATGATGGGCGTCGCGGTCACAATCGAAAACCTGAACGACGATGGCAAACTATGGGTTCGCGTTGTCGTGGGATTACGCAAAATCGGAGACATGATTGAAGTCAGCGTGGGGGACCACGCGACGGTGAAGTTGCCCGTGGAGTACCAAGGCCATATTGAGACTGCCTGTAAGATGGTTTTGGACGACCTCCTCAAGGTCTTCACGGAAGATGTTGAACATAACAGAGAAGGTTACTACGGCCTCGATGCGACCATTGGTTTTATCACCTCGAAACAGCCTAAAACACCCTGAGCGGATTCCCGCTGCCTTGAAACTCGCCTCAGGCAGCGGGAGAGTAGTTTTCGAGTTAGCTTCTATTGCCCCGTGTGCTGAACGTGAGCACGGAAGTAAGTTTGCTCCGCAGCCTTCACAGCATCGGAGATGTCCTGACGGAAGTGAGGACTCTTCGGGTCTGTCATCGCACCTGTAGCGGCTTGCCGGTACTGATGGATGATCCCCTCAATAGCATCCTGCCTGCCTCCCCTGCCCGGCGCGTCCGTCATCTGTCGCCGGTACTCGTCGGTCCCAATCAAATCCCTGAGGGCATCTGAGAGAGTTCTTCCGTTGGCATCGGTGATTGCCCCCGACAACGCCTGAGCGTCACCATAGGCAGTCCTGTGGTCCTTGCCGGGGAACTTCGTAAGGTCCACATCGCTTACCCCATTGAGGTTCGGATAGCGGAGCTTGCGAGGGAACGGTGAGAAACCTTGATGCGTCGAGTCCGAGAGGTCGGCAATCTCCTTCAGAACAGGGTCATGCGTTGTCTCGGTGACGCGCACCGGGTCGTAGACCTTGCTTCCGATGGACTGGTAAGCAGGGCGAGGCTGACCCAGCGGGTTGAACTGAGGGTCAAGGTTCTCCGACAAGCCGGGGATGCGCTTCATGATCGCTTGCTGACTGTCGTAAGCAGCCCGCATATAGGGATCGTCCCCATAGATCGCTTGCGCCCCGACAATCGCCGCCTGAGGCGTCCAAGAAGCCGTGTAGCTTTTCAGCCAACGCGACCAACCGTTCTCTGCGGAGTCCACATCATCGCCATGCTCAAGGGCGTCGAGGATGTTGTTGAGCCCTTCGAGATAATTGGAGTCCCGCATTGACCGTTCAATCGCGAACACGTGCGACGATGCGAGGTCTTCGATGTCTTGCATGTTGTCGTAGTGGTTCGTGATTTGGTGGAAGTTCGCCGCCAAGCTCAAGAGCTTTGAGACAGGTTCGGCCCAATTGTAGCTGTAGTACCGATACGTCCCGTCCGACTGAGGAACGCGGAACGAGTTCGGTTGCCACCCTGCGTCTTGGTCCGATGCCGCGACCTTGTAGTCACCCTTGGTGTCACCTGTGGTGATACCGAAGTGAGCAAGAGACGCCGCAAGGCCCCACAACGTCGCCCCTACCGTCATCCGAGCATAGGCTTCAGCGGCAACGCCGGGAACAGTCGAAGTGACTTTATCCGCCATTTCCTTCTGCAAGAGGCCAAGGACTGGAAC
>CAISYL010000254.1 GCA_903889655.1 uncultured Alphaproteobacteria bacterium
CGGAACGGCTCCGCACAAATAAAAACGGCCCGGAATATTTCCGGGCCGTTTGAAGCTTTTTGCGTCTCTCACTCGACGAGCAGCGGAACCTTCGGCGTGGCGCCGCCGTCGCTGCCATTGTCACCGCCGCTCTTCGGTGCGCCCGGCTTCTTGCCGGGACTGCGCGGCGCCGCCTCCTCGATGTCGAAGGCCAGCGTATCGTCGTCGCCAACCTTGACGGTGACATGGCCGCCCTTGGTCAGACGTCCGAAGAGAACCTCGTCCGCCAGCGGCTTCTTGATCGTCTCCTGAATGACGCGGGCGAGAGGCCGCGCACCCATCTGATCGTCGTAGCCGCGCTTGGCAAGCCAGGCGTTCGCTTCCGGCGTCAGCGAGATCGTCACGTTGCGATCGGCGAGCTGCGCGTCGAGTTGCAGCACGAACTTCTCGACCACATGCGCGATGATCTCCGGCGACAACGGCGCGAAGGGAATGACCGCGTCGAGACGGTTGCGGAATTCCGGCGTGAAGAGCCGCTTGATCGCATCTTCATCCTCGCCGGCACGCTTGCCGCCGCCGAAGCCGATGGCATTCTTCGCCGCTTCCGACGCGCCCGCATTGGTCGTCATGATGAGGACGACATTGCGGAAATCGATCTTCTTGCCGTTATGGTCGGTCAGCTTGCCGTGATCCATGACCTGCAACAGGATGTTGAAGAGGTCCGGATGCGCCTTCTCGATCTCGTCGAGCAGCAGCACGCAATGCGGATGCTGGTCGACGCCATCGGTCAGGAGACCGCCCTGATCGAAGCCGACATAGCCGGGCGGCGCGCCGATCAGACGCGAGACCGTGTGCCTTTCCATGTATTCCGACATGTCGAAGCGCAGCATCTCGACGCCCATGATGGACGCAAGCTGGCGGGCGACTTCGGTTTTGCCGACGCCCGTCGGGCCTGAGAAGAGATAGGAACCGATCGGCTTCTCCGCTTCGCGTAGTCCGGCGCGGGCAAGTTTGATCGACGCGGCCAGCGCCTCGATCGCCCTGTCCTGCCCGAAGACGACGCGCTTCAGTTCGACGTCGAGATCCTTCAGCTTCTCCGTATCGGTCTTCGACACCGACTTCGGCGGGATGCGCGCCATCGTCGCGATGACGCTCTCGATCTCCGTCACGCCGATGGTCTTCTTGCGGCGCGATTCCGGCAGCAGCATCTGCGAGGCGCCCGCCTCGTCGATGACGTCGATCGCCTTATCGGGCAGCTTGCGGTCGTGCATGTACTTCGCCGACAGCTCGACCGCCGACTTGATCGCGTCGTTGGTGTAACGAACCTTGTGGAAGTCCTCATAATAGGGCTTCAGCCCTTTGAGGATCTTGATCGAGTCCGGCACGGTCGGCTCCGCCACGTCGATCTTCTGGAAACGCCGGACGAGCGCCCGGTCCTTCTCGAAGTGCTGGCGGTATTCCTTGTAGGTGGTCGAGCCGATGCAGCGCAGCGTACCGCTGGCCAGCGCCGGCTTCAGCAGGTTCGAGGCATCCATCGCACCGCCCGACGTCGCACCGGCGCCGATCACCGTATGGATCTCGTCGATGAACATGATGGCGCCCGGATAGGCCTCAAGCTCCTTGATGACCGCCTTGATGCGTTCTTCAAAGTCGCCACGGTAGCGCGTGCCCGCGAGCAGCGTGCCCATGTCGAGCGAGAAGATCGTCGCATCGAGCAGCACCTCGGGCACCTCGCCCTTGACGATGCGGCGTGCGAGGCCCTCGGCGATGGCGGTCTTGCCGACGCCGGGATCGCCCACGAAGAGCGGATTGTTCTTCGAACGGCGGCAGAGGATCTGGATCGTGCGCTCGACTTCCTTCTCGCGCCCGATCAGCGGATCGATCTTTCCCGCTTTCGCCTTCTCATTGAGATTGACGCAATAGGCGTCGAGCGCTTCCGTCGAGCGTTCCTTGCCCGCACGCGGCTTCTCGCGCGGCTCCGCCTCGCCTTCGGCCGCGCCGCGCACCGGACGCGTCTCGTTCATCTCGGCGCGCTTGGCGATGCCGTGGCTGATGTAGTTCACGGCGTCGTAGCGCGTCATGTCCTGCTCCTGCAGGAAATAGGCGGCATGGCTCTCGCGCTCCGCGAACATCGCGACGAGCACGTTGGCGCCCGTCACTTCTTCGCGGCCCGACGACTGGACATGGATCACGGCGCGCTGGATGACGCGCTGGAAACCGGCAGTCGGCTTCGAGTCCTCGCCGTCGTCGACGACCAGGCTCGAAAGTTCGTTGTCGATGTAGTTGGTAAGCTGTTGCCTGAGAACGCCCAGATCGACATTGCAGGCGCGCATGACGGCGGCCGCATCCTGATCGTCGAGCAAGGCCAGCAGAAGATGCTCGAGGGTCGCGTATTCGTGATTGCGGTCATTGGCGAGTGCCAGTGCCCGATGTAGGCCTTCCTCCAGACTGCGTGAAAATGTCGGCACTTAAGACCTTTCCTTCCGCTGCGCGTCAGCCCAGTGACTCAAACCAGTGACTCAGGGGGACTCAACTAGCGACTTGAATGTTACTCTCTCTCCATCGTGCATTGCAGCGGATGTTGATGCTGCCGTGCGAAATCCATGACCTGCGTAACCTTCGTCTCTGCAACTTCATACGTATAAAGGCCGCAGATTCCGACGCCGTGCTGATGCACGTGCAGCATGATGCGGGTCGCGTCTTCCCGACCCTTGTTGAAGAAGTGCTCCAGCACATGAACGACAAACTCCATCGGAGTGTAGTCGTCATTGAGCA
>CAISYL010000255.1 GCA_903889655.1 uncultured Alphaproteobacteria bacterium
AGCCCGACATTGTCGCATTGATCGAGGAAGCGGAAGCGCTGACGCGCGGTAACGACCAGCTTAAGCTCATCATTGCCTTTAACTATGGCGGGCAAAACGAGATCACGTCGGCGGTTCGCAGGATCGCGCGGGAGGTCAAGGCGGGCAAGCTCGACCCGGACGCAATCACCGCCGAGACAGTTGCTTCCCATCTCGATACCGCCGGCGTTCCCGATCCCGATCTCATCATCCGAACCAGCGGCGAGAAGCGGCTCTCGAACTTCCTCATCTGGCAAAGTGCCTATGCAGAACTGGTGTTTACGGATGTTTACTGGCCTGACTTCTCACCTGAGCGGCTGAAGGAAGCGGTTGCCGAGTTCAACATGCGCGACCGTCGCTTCGGCGCCGTCGAGTCGGTGAAACCCTGAGCATGACCGTCACCGCCGAGGACGCCAAGTCGAGCAACCTGCGGACGCGGATCGCTTCCGCGCTGGTGCTTGCGCCACTCGCGCTGGTGCTGGCCTGGATCGGCGGCTGGCCGTTTGCGGCTCTGCTGGCGGCGGCGTCCGTCGCCATGGCGCTGGAACTGGCGGCCTTGTTGCCCTCCGAAGGACGTGGAGAGAAGGTTCTGCTGGTCGGGTTCTCCCTCGTTGCGGTCGGCATGGCGGGGGCCGGTCTTCCGCTTGTGGCGCTCATCGCCGGTATGGGGGGGCTTTTTCTCTCGATCGCCTTTCGCCTCTGGCGGGGCGAGGCGCTCTGGGTGCCGCTCTTTGCCTATCCCTATCTGCTGCTTCCGCTGGTCGGCATGCTCTGGCTGCGTTTCGATCCGTTATTGGGGCGGGCGGCCATCTTCTGGCTGCTCGGCGTAGTGTGGGCGACCGATACTTTTGCCTATTTTGCCGGCCGGACCATTGGCGGGCCGAAAATCGCGCCGCAGCTCTCCCCCAAGAAGACCTGGGCAGGATTGATCGGCGGAATGCTGGGAGCGGGCATCGTAGGCTTCGGTACATCTCTGTTGCTTGGCCTCGGTTCGCCGGCGCTCCTCGCGCTCGTCAGCGCATTTCTTGCGGTGGTCGCGCAGGCGGGCGATTTTCTCGAATCCGGGTTGAAACGGCACGCGGGCGTCAAGGATTCGGGTACACTCATTCCAGGCCATGGCGGCATCCTCGACCGGGTCGATGGCCTGGTCACCGCAACGATGGGGGCGGCCCTGCTGGCGCTTCTTCACATGGCGGCTGGTCCCGGCGCAGGAGTTTTGATTTGGCCCTGACGGCGGAAGTCAAAAGTCTTCGACAGAACGAATCCGGCACCCGTGCGGCGCAGGCGCCGCGCAGCGTCACGGTGCTCGGCTCGACGGGCTCCATCGGCTGTTCGACGCTCGACCTGATCGGACGGGATCGCGAACGCTTCGACCTTGTCGCGTTGACAGCCCACCGCAATGTCGCCGTGCTGATCGAACAGGCACGGCGTCTGCGACCGCAATTCGCCGTCATTGCCGACGCGACGCTTTACGAAGACCTGAAGGCGGGCCTTGAGGGGACCGACATCGAGATCGGCGCGGGGCGGGACGCCGTCGTCGAAGCCGCCCTGCGACCGGCCGACTGGGTGATGGCGGGGATCGTCGGCGCCGCCGGACTTGCGCCGACCCTGGCCGCGGTGCGGCGCGGTGCGTCGGTCGCGCTGGCAAACAAGGAATGCCTCGTCTCCGCCGGGCCACTTTTCATGGCGGAAGTCGCGCGCTCGGGAGCGACCCTGCTGCCGGTCGATTCGGAACACAATGCGATCTTCCAGGTTCTCGACACCGCGAAGCTCGGCTCGGTCGACAAGATCATTCTCACTGCATCCGGCGGTCCGTTCCGGACCTGGTCGCGGGCGGAGATGGAGACCGCGACGCCGGAGCAGGCGGTGGCTCATCCGAAGTGGGATATGGGTGCCAAGATCTCGGTCGACTCGGCGACCCTCATGAACAAAGGACTCGAGCTTATCGAGGCGCATTATCTCTTTCCTGTGGGTGAGGAACGGCTCGACATCGTCATTCACCCGGAATCGATCGTCCATAGCATGGTTGCCTATGTGGACGGGTCGGTGCTGGCGCAACTCGGCGCGCCGGACATGCGGACCCCGATTTCCTACGCGCTGGCCTGGCCGCAGCGGATGGCGACGCCCTGCGCCCGTCTCGATCTTGCCGAAATCGGCAAATTAACCTTCGAAGCGCCCGATCCGACCCGTTTTCCGGCGTTGCGCCTGGCGCGCGCGGCGCTCAAGGCGGGTGGCGCTGTGCCGACCATCCTCAACGCCGCCAACGAAGTCGCCGTTGCGGCGTTTCTGGACCGGCGCATCCGCTTTCTGGACATAGCAGCGACAGTGGAATCGGTCCTCTCCGTCATGTTGTCGCAGGGCGGCGCGCCGACCGACCTCGATCAAATTTACGAAATCGATGGATTGGCAAGGATTCGTGCCGAGGAAGTGGTGCAATTGGCGGGCCGCTGACGTAGTCTCTTGGCAACGGACCGCCTTTTGAGGCGGCGCCGCGAGGGGTGCGTTTGCGGGATGGGATCAGGGGCGTTTCGCTCGTCTCATCGGCCGCGCGACATGAGAACGGGATTTTGAGCGTGTTGAACCTACTGGCAGGAATCGGTGGCTTCGGAGAATCGCTCTGGGGCTATTTGCTGCCTTACCTCTTCGTTCTCACGATTGTCGTCTTCTTTCACGAGCTTGGTCATTTCCTCGTCGCACGCCTGTGCGGCGTGAAGGTCGATACGTTTTCGATCGGGTTCGGCAAAGAGATTGTCGGCTGGGACGACCGGTACGGCACGCGCTGGAAGATCAGCTGGATACCGTTGGGCGGCTACGTGAAATTCGCGGGCGACGATACGGCCGCCAGCACGCCGGACCGCCGTCGTCTCGCAGAAATCCCGATGGACCGGCGCGGTGGACTTTTCTACTTCAAGCCTGTCTATCAGCGCGCC
Source organism: uncultured Alphaproteobacteria bacterium (assembly GCA_903889655.1). Classification (GTDB taxonomy): domain Bacteria; phylum Pseudomonadota; class Alphaproteobacteria; order Parvibaculales; family Parvibaculaceae; genus Parvibaculum. Next base: position 2,949 of record CAISYL010000255.1, read on the forward strand.
GCAGTCGTGGCAGCCGGTCCCGTCGCGAACTTCATCCTCGCCATTCTGCTTTTTGCAGGTCTCTTCACCTTCGTCGGTCGCGGGATCGCGGCGCCGGTCGCGGACACCGTCACGGCAGGCAGCGCCGCCGAAGCCGCGGGCTTCCATCCGGGGGACCGCGTCGTATCGATCGATGGCTCCTCGATCGACAGCTTCGAGGATATGCAGCGTATCGTCAGCACGAGTGCCGGCGTTCCGTTGACCTTCGTCGTCAAGCGGGCCGACGGGCAAACCTCCACGTTGAAGGTCGCGCCGCGGGAATATGTCGAAAAGGACCGCTTCGGTAATACGTACAAGATCGGCCGGCTCGGCATCGGGCGTTCGACAGATGCGGGGTCCTATCGCGTTGAACGCGTGAATCCAGCGACCGCATTGTGGCTCGGCGTCAAGGAGACGTGGTTCGTCGTCGCGCGAACGGGCGATTACATCGGCAAGGTGGTCACCGGCCGAGAGGATGCGAGCCAGTTGGGCGGCCCCTTGCGGACCGCACAGATCTCGGGGCAGGTCGCGTCCATCGGGTTCACGGCGCTACTGGCCATGATCGCGACGTTCTCGGTCAGCATCGGGCTGCTGAATCTTTTCCCGGTCCCGATGCTTGATGGCGGGCATCTTCTGTACTATGCGGTCGAGGCCGTCAGCGGCAGGCCGATGGGCGAACGGGCGCAGGAAGTCGGCTTCCGCGTCGGTCTTGCCTTGGTGATGTCGCTGATGATCTTTGCGACCTGGAATGACCTGGTTCATCTTCAGGTGTTTTCGTTCTTGAGTGGGCTCTTCAGCTAATCGTCTCGATGCCTTAGGGCAGAGGCAACCTGGCGATAACAAATGGGGTCCGTTCGGCGGGCCCGAGCGATTGAGGTAGGTAGGGGATGGGGCGACTGGCGGGTTCGATGACCGGAATGGCGCGTTTTTGTGCCTTCGCGCTGTTTTTTGCCGTGTGGGGTCTCGCGGCGCAATTACCGGGCGGCGGCTGGGGTGTCGCCCAGGCGCTGGCCGCGGATGACGGCACGATCGTCCGGCATATCACCATCGAGGGCAATCAGCGCATCGAGCGCGAGACCGTACTTTCCTACATGACCCTGCAGGAAGGCGACGCCTACGACGCCGGCAAGGTCGATGCCTCGTTGAAGAAGCTCTTCGAGACGGGACTTTTCGCCGACATCAGCATGCACCGCGATGGCGACACTCTGGTCGTGTCGGTGGTTGAAAATCCCATCATCAACCGTGTCGCCTATGAAGGTATTCATGCGGTCAAGGAAGACGACCTCAACAACGAAGTCCAGCTGAAGCCGCGCACCATCTATACGCGCGCCAAGGTGCAGGCGGACGTTTCGCGCATCATCGAACTCTATCGCCGTGGCGGACGCTTCGCTGCCACCGTCGAGCCGAAAGTCATTCGTCTGCCGCAGAACCGCGTCGATCTCGTCTTCGAGATCAACGAAGGCCCGAAGACGAAGATCGCGGCCATCAATTTCCTCGGCAACAAGAATTTCAGCGACAGCGAGCTCCGCGACGTCGTGTCGACCAGCGAATCCGCGTGGTGGAAG
>CAISYL010000256.1 GCA_903889655.1 uncultured Alphaproteobacteria bacterium
CACATTTCACGCAAGTCATGAATTCGACGACCATGATCGAGGGCCAGCCGCACGAGATGGCCATGACGATCGACCACAAGCGGGTCGGCGACTGCGCGAAATAATTGCGCCGGATTTTTCCGCCTGCTGCGTAAAGAAGGTGGGGTACGGCTTCGGCCCGGCAGGGCCTGAACGAGGGAGCCATACATGAAGTTTCTGAAATATCCGTCCCGCACGATCATGGCGGGTCTGCTGGGGCTGTCGACGCTCGGTGCGGTTACGCTCGCGGGCGCCGTCGCTGCGCCGCCCGCCGAGGCCGGCGTCCATGTCGGCATCTATGTGCCGGTGGCGCCGCCCGCGCCGCGCCGCGAATACAGGCCTGTGCGCCCCGGCCCCCGCGCGATCTGGGTGCCGGGCTACTGGCGCTGGACCGGACATGGTCACGTCTGGGTCGGCGGCGTCTGGCGTGTGCCGCCGCGCCATTACCATGAGTGGGTGCCGGGCCATTGGCGCCACGCGCCCGGCGGCTGGGTCTGGATCGACGGCCACTGGCGCTAGGCCGGAACCGGGAAAGCGTCAGGCCTTGCCTTCGGCGAAGGCCTTGACCAGCTGATGCGCGATGGCGAAGGGCGGCGGCAGCCAGAAACTGCCGTCGCCTTTTCCTGCGAGCACTGCCTGGACTTCCGCTCGCGTGAACCAGCGCCCGTCCGAAAGTTCGATACCGTCGATCTTGAATTCGTCGGTCTCGGCCACCGCATGGCAGCCGATCATCAGCGACGAGGGATAGGGCCAGGGCTGCGTCGAGTGATAGGTGACGGTCGAAACCCGGAGCCCTGCCTCCTCGTGAAGCTCGCGGGCCACTGCTTCCTCGATCGACTCGCCCGGCTCGATGAAGCCGGCCAGCGCCGAATGCATGCCCTTCGGCCAGATCTTCTGGCGGCCGAGGAAGCAGGCGTCCTTATAGGTCGCGAGCATGATCGCAACCGGATCGGTACGCGGAAAATGCTCGGCCTTGCAGTTGGGGCACTGGCGCTTGTAGCCCGCTTCGAGGATTTCGGATTTGGTCCCGCAGACCGAGCAGAAGCCATGGCGCTGATGCCAGTCGATCATGCTCTTGCCTTGCGCGAGGATCGCAAGCTCCGTCGGCGTGATCTCGCCGGCCATGGCAAGTCCGCGCAATTCCTCGAAGGCGCCGAGCCCCTTCAGCGACGGATGGTTCTCGGGGTCCTTGATGCCGCTTGCATCCGCCGCAAAGAGCGACTTGCCACGCTTGTTGATGCCAAGAAAGACCAGGACGGCATCGGCTCCGCAGAGCTCCTTCACGAGGCCCATGCGCAGCCAGCCGACATCCTTGCCCTGCCCGGGCTTTTCCTCCGGCAGAACGAAGGGCTGCAGGCGGTGAAAGGGCACGAAAAGGCTCGCCGGATCGGCGATCTGTGCGGCGATCCATTCCTTGTCGGTGCGGCGATAGCTCGCGCGGTCGAGCGGATTGTTGGCGAAGATATTCGGATTTGGGGAAAGGCCCATGAGGGTGTCCGGCGCTTGGCGTTTCTGATGATTTGATGTCGGTGGCCCGCAGGGTGGCACAGCGCCTTCGGCGGCTCAATGCTCAGGCGCGTCCAGAGGATAATAGATGTCCCCGGGCTCCGCGCCCTGCGCGACCAGCTTGCGGAAGACCTTGACGAGATCGTCGAAGCTGCCGACGAGGCAGACGGGATGATCCGGCGGTCCGATGATCGACCGCAGAAGCCCCGCCTGGATGAAGCCGCGCGCCTTCTCTTCGCAGGTGAAGCCATAGACGGTGATCTTGTCGGGCTCGATCTTCACGAGATCGTAGGCATAGCCCTTGGGGCCGCGTTGCGTGGCGATGTAATAGGGGCCGAAGCCATGCTTCAGCAGGAACTGCGTGTTCTCGTCCTCGCCGAGATAATAGAACTGGCCTTCCTGATGGACCTCGGTCGCGGCGAGCGGCACCCAGCCGCCGTCGCCCTGATGGAGATGCATGTAGCGCGCGCCGTTGGCGAGCGGCAGGTCGGCCTCAGTCGAGCGGATCAGCGGCTCGACACTGAAATAACAGCCTGAGAGAAAGAGCGCGGCCAGCAGCGGAACGCTGCGCCGTGCGAGACGCCGAAAACCACCCATGCCCACCATCCGCGCCGCCCCCACCCAACCGCGGCCATCCCGAAACTCTTGTCGTAAGCCCCCGTACTGTCAATGTTTTCGCCGTTTTATCGTGCGGCACGGTTAATCCCCGCCGCGACACTTGCATCGCGGGTCTTTTACCCTGATATAGTCGCCTCGGGAGGTTGGCGATGGACGAGTCCCTCGCCAACCCGGTCAGGTCCGGAAGGAAGCAGCCGTAACGAGTTCGGCTCGGGTCGTTCGTCCAGCCTCCCACCTAATCTTCCTTGCCCATCTACTTCCTTGAAAGGCGCCCATGGACGGCAGCGAGGAAAATCCGGCGCTCTTCGATGCGGGAACGGGCGCGGACGAGCCGCATCGCCCGGACCCCGTTGAAGAACCCGGCTTCGCGCTCCTAGGCGGCGAGGCGAAGCCCGCCCGCCAGCAGGCTTCGGGCTATCAGGTTCTCGCCCGCAAATATCGCCCCTCGAATTTCGACGATCTGGTCGGCCAGGAAGCGATGGTCCGCACGCTTTCGAACGCCTTCGAGAGCGGCCGCATCGCGCATGCCTTCATGCTCACGGGCGTCCGCGGCGTCGGCAAGACGACGACGGCGCGCATCCTCGCCCGCGCACTGAACTACGAAAAGCCGGGCGTGACCGCGCCGACCATTCACATGGAGGGCTACGGCGTCCATTGCGAAGCGATCATGGAAAGCCGCCATGTCGACGTGATGGAAATGGACGCGGCGTCGCGCACCGGCATCGACGACATTCGCGAGATCATCGAAAGCGTGCGCTATCTGCCGGTCTCGGCGCGCTACAAGGTCTACATCATCGACGAGGTCCACATGCTCTCGAAGGCCGCCTTCAACGGTCTTCTGAAGACGCTTGAGGAACCGCCGGCGCATGTGAAGTTCATCTTCGCGACGACCGAAATCCGCAAGGTGCCGGTGACGGTGCTGTCGCGCTGCCAGCGCTTCGATCTGCGCCGTCTTTCGGTCGATGAATTGTCGTCGCTCCTCGGTCGCATCTCGACGAAGGAGAATGTCGAGGTCGAGGACGCGGCGCTGAAGTTGATCGCGCGCGCCGCCGACGGCTCGGCACGCGACTCGCTCTCTCTGCTCGATCGCGCCATTTCGCACGGGACGCAGGATGGCGCCGGTACCGTCCGCGAGGCGGATGTTCGCGACATGCTGGGCCTCGCCGACCGCGCGCGCATTTTCGATCTCTTCGATTTCGTGATGAAGGGCGACGTCGCCGGCGCGCTGACCGAACTCCGAGAGCAATATAACGTCGGCGCCGATCCGGCGGTCGTGCTCTCCGATCTCGCCGATCTCGTCCACTGGCTGACGCGCCTGAAGCTCGTCGAAGGCGCCGCCGACGATCTCGCCATGTCGGAGACCGAACGCCAGCGCGGTCAGGAGATGGCAGCGAAGCTGCCGATCCGCGTGCTCTCGCGCACATGGCAGATGCTGCTGAAGGGCCTCGTCGAAGTGCAGGGCGCAAGCCGTCCGATCGCGGCCGCCGAAATGGTGCTGGTGCGCATCGCCTATGTCGCCGACCTGCCCGGACCGGAAGAGCTGATCGAACAGTTGAAGACGGGCGGCGGCGTGTCGCGTCCGGCGCCGTCATCGGGGGCGGCTCCCTCGGGCAGCGGCGAGCGCGCGCAATTGCGTTCGGTTGCCCAGACACAGCAGATGCCCCAGCAGAGCCCGCAGCAGAACTACGAACCGACGCAGGCCGTTGCGGGCGCCGCGCCGACGCTGAAGCGTTTCGAGGATGTGATCGCGCTGCTCGCCGAGAAGCGCGATATCCGCCTGAAGCATGCGCTCGAAACCGGCGTGCGCCTCGTCCGCTTCGAGCAGGGTCGTATCGACATCCGCCTCCTCGAAGGCGCGCCGGGCAGCCTCGCGACTGAGCTTTCCGAACGGCTGAAGCGCTGGACGGGCGCGCTCTGGGTTGTCTCGCTGTCGCGTGAGGAAGGCGCACCGACGCTGAAGGAACAGGCGACGACGCGAGAGCAGAAGCTGAAGGACGAGGCCCGCGCCGATCCGCTGGTGATGGCGGCGCTCGCGGCCTTTCCCGGCGCCGAGATCGTCAATGTGCGCGACCCGCTCGCCGAAGAGATCGTTCTGCCGCTCGCGCCGAGCGGCGAGGTCGTGTCGGCAAGCGCCGACGAGATCGGCTCCGACGAGTTCACGCCCGACGAATACATGGACTGAGTAACGTGAAGAATTTTACCGACATCATGAAGCAGGCCAAGGCCCTCCAGTCGAAGATGGAAGGTCTGCAGACCGAACTCGAGGCGCTGGAAGTCGAAGGCTCGTCCGGCGGCGGCCTCCTGCGCGTGACGATGTCCGGCAAGGGCGCAGTGAAAGGCATCTCGATCGATCCTTCGCTGATGAAGGAAGACGAGCGCGAAATCCTCGAAGACCTGATCGTCGCCGCCTGCGCCGACGCGAAGGCGAAGGTCGAGCGCGCCGCCGCCGAAAAGATGCAGTCTGTCACCGGCGGCTTGCCGCTTCCGCCCGGCTTCGGGCTGTGATGGCATTGGGCGGCATTTCGTCGTTTCTTCCTTTTTTCACCTCCCCCCTTGAGGGGGAGGTCGGCTCGCTCTCGCGAACCGGGCGGGAGGACTTCTTCAAAAGACTCTTTGCTGAGCTATCCCCCCTCCCAACCCTCCCCCTCAGGGGGGGAGGGCTTTATCGCCGAGATCGAATCCAATGCCCGTAACCGGTCCCGAGATCGAGCGGCTGATCCAGCTCCTGTCGAAACTGCCTGGGCTCGGGCCCCGCTCGGCGCGGCGCGCCGTGCTGCAGCTCATCAAGAAGAAGGAGACGCTGCTCGCGCCGCTCGCCGTCGCCATGGCGGATGCGGTGGAGAAGGCCTGCATCTGCTCGATCTGCGGCAATGTCGATACGCAAGACCCTTGCGCCATCTGCACCGATCCAGCGCGCGAGCCGACCATGCTCTGCGTCGTGGAGGATGTCGGCGATCTCTGGGCGCTCGAACGCGCCGGCGTCCACAAGGGCCGCTACCATGTGCTGGGCGGCGTACTCTCGGCGCTCGACGGCGTCGGCCCCAACGATCTCAATCTCGGCTCGCTGGTCGAGCGCGTGCAGAAGGGCGAGATCAGGGAAGTCATTCTCGCGATGAACGCGACGGTCGACGGACAGACGACGGCGCATTACATCACCGACCGCCTCGAAAGCCTCGGCGTCACGATTTCGCGCCTCGCGCATGGCGTGCCCGTCGGCGGCGAGCTCGACTACCTCGACGATGGCACGCTCGCTGCGGCGATGAAATCGCGCCGGCCTTTCTGACTCTGGAAATAAAAGGGGCGGAGCCTTGCGGGTCCGCCCTTCGATTTATGCCTCGACCGTTTCAGCCATCGTGCCGAAACGTCCGGCGTTGAAGTCGTCGATTGCCTGACGGATTTCCGCCTCGCTATTCATCACGAAGGGGCCGTAGCCGACGATCGGCTCGTCGATGGGCTCGCCCGTGAGAACGAGCACCGTCGCTTCGCCATGGGCGACGATCTCGGCGCCCGCGCCGGCCCGGTCGAGCAGCACCATCTCCGCCTTGCCCGCGTCCTGCGTCCCGTTGACGGTCACATGGCCGGACAGCACGACGATCATGCTGGTGTGGCCCTCGGGCAGATCGAGCGCGACCTGCGCATCGGCGGCGAGCCGCACGTCCCAGACGTTGATCGGCGTGAAGGTTCGCGCCGGTCCCGCGTGGCCGTCAAAGGCGCCGGCGATGACGCGCACGCGGCCTGCTCCTCCGGCGAGATCGACTGAGGGAATATCGCGGTCGAGGATCGACTGATAGCCAGGCGCGCTCATCTTGTCCTTCGCCGGCAGGTTCACCCAGAGCTGAACCATGTGGAACGGTCCGCCGGTCTTGGTGAAGCCTTGCGAGTGGAATTCCTCATGCAGAATACCGCCCGCCGCCGTCATCCATTGAACGTCGCCGGGCCCGATCACGCCGCCATTGCCGGCCGAATCCCGATGCTCGACCTCGCCGTCATAGACGATGGTCACGGTTTCGAAGCCGCGATGCGGGTGCTGGCCGACGCCGCGCGGACGCAGCGCGGGCGCGAAGACATGGGGGCCAGCATGGTCGAGCAGCAGAAAGGGGCTCGCCTGACTGCCGAGCGAATCGTAGGAAAAGAGCGAATGGACCGGAAAGCCGTCTCCGACCCAATGGCCACGGGGATTGCCGTAAATGCCGAGAACTTTCTTCATCGCACATCTCCTGGTGCGGCTCGGGCAAATGCCCGATTGCCTTTGAGAGGCAATATAGGCTTCGCCCGATCCGCCCAGTAGGGGCGCGCATACGCACACTGCGTTCCGCAGATGGGACAATGCCGCCCCGACGAAATCGGTCGCGACCGTCCGGCGTCCGATCAGGCGCGCTTCACGCCCGTGACCATCGAGCGCGGCAGGTTCTCGCGATGGGCGAAGCTCGAAAGCGCGACGCCGCCGATATGCAGGATGACGAGGAAGAGCGCGAGATTGGCGAAAAGCTCGTGGACCTCTTTGAGCGGATTTTCCGCGCGTTCGCCTTTCTCGCCGTCTTCACCGCCCGGCACATTGCGTGCTTCGGCCTCTTCGTCCCCGGAGACGGCGGATGTTGCGGCCTCGCCGCTGCGTGCTTCCTCGGGCGAGCCGGTGAAATACATGATGGCGCCGGTGCCGGTGGTACCGGCGAGCGCGAGGATCAGGGCGACGACCATCGCGCCGCCCGCCGGATTGTGGCCGAGATAGCGCTTCGACGTTCCCGTCAGATGGCCTTTCAGATCGGCAATCACGGTCGAGGGGCGATAGACGAAATCGGAGAACCGCGCATGCGCCGGTCCGACGAAGCCCCAGACGATGCGGGCTGCAATGAGCGCCGCGACCGTAAAGCCCGCCGTGATGTGAAACCAGAAGGGTTCGCCCTCCGTCAGGTAGGCGACGGCAAAACCGGCAACGAGCGTCCAGTGAAAGACGCGGATGAAGGGATCCCAGACCCGAACGGTGGGGGCGGTTTCCGGCATGAGGGTACTCCTGAGTGCGATAGTGTGCGACCCCCGACCCACGCGCAAACCTACCGCCTTCCGTCGTCTCGCAAACGGCGGCGTAACGTCGCGTATACGGATGAAGTTGCGTCTTGTTCTTAATCGCGCGCCAGCTTCATTCGCTTGTCAGCAGATCGCGTTCGACCCGCGGGGCGGCGGGGGCCAGCGCCGCTTGCGCATCGGCTTCGCCGAGTTCGACATCGTGAATCTTCTCGCCGCGCTTGGTGATCTGGTCGGTCGAAGTGCGGATTTCGCGAATATCCTTCTCGGCGGACTGGAAATGTTTTTCGAGATTCTCCACCCGGTCGTCGAGGCGCTCCACATCCTTGAGCAGCAACCCGACGTATTTCTGGATGACGCCCGCCTGCTTGCGCATCTCCACATCCTTCAGCACCGCGCGCACCGTGTTGAGCGTCGCCATCAGCGTCGTCGGCGAGACGATCCAGACGCGCGCCTGATAGGACTTCGTGACGACGTCGGGAAAATTCGCGTGAAGCTCCGCATAGACGGCTTCCGACGGCAGGAACATCAGCGCCGATTCAGCCGTCTCCCCCGGCACGATGTATTTCTCGGCAATGGCGACGACATGCTTGAGGAGGTCGCCACGGAACTGCCGCTGCGCAACGGTGCGCTCGCCGTCGTCCTTCGCGTTCCGCAACAGATGATAGGCGTCGAGCGGAAACTTCGCGTCGATGGCGATCGAACCGGGCGGGTTCGGCAGATGGATCAGGCAGTCGGCGCGGGAGCCCCCCTTCAGTGTCGCCTGAAACATATAGGCTGAAGGCGGCAGCGCATTCCTGACGATGTCCTGCAACTGCACTTCGCCGAAGGCGCCGCGCGCCTGCCGGTTGGCGAGAATGTCCTGAAGGCCGACCACCTGACCCGAAAGTTCGGTGATGTTCTTCTGCGCCTCGTCGATGACGGCGAGCCGGGCGGCGAGATTGCCCAGCGTCTCGACGGTTTTCGCGGAGCTTTCCTCAAGGCTGGTACCGACGCGATGGCCGACCTGATCGAGCCGCTCGTTGAGCGTCCGCGCCAGCTCGCCTTGCGCCTGTGCCTGCTGTTCGGCCATCGCCGACAGGCGCCCGGCCAGCTCGGCCTGCAGGCCCGCCAGCCGCGCGAATTCGCCTTCCAGCCGGTCGGGCTCGTTCCGGCCGCGCCCACGCATCAGCCAGATCGCGGCGACGGCGAGAGCCGCGGCAAGGAGCGCACCGAGAAGAAAGGAGAGCGGGTCGGTCATGGTCGGGCCCTGAGCGAAATGTCATGTGAACATTCTGGCAACCATAGCCGATTCTTGACCCGGAAGCCCGGGGGTCTTATCTCAGGCACATGGCCATACGCGAAATCATCACCGCGCCCGATCCGCGCCTCAAACAGGTCTCGAAACCCGTCGAACGGGTCGACGACGAGTTGCGCCGGCTGATGGACGACATGCTGGAGACGATGTATGCGGCGCCGGGCATCGGCCTTGCCGCGATCCAGGTCGGCGTGCCGAAGCAGGTCATCGTGATGGACCTTGCCCGCGAGGACGAGGAGCCGCAGCCGCGTTATTTCGTCAATCCGGAGATCCTCTGGACTTCGGACGAGTTCACCACCTACGAGGAAGGCTGCCTTTCGGTGCCTGAGCTCTATGAGGATGTCGACCGTCCGGCCCAATGCCGGGTGCGTTTCCTCGATTATCAGGGCGAAATCCGCGAGATGGATTGCGACGGCATTCTCGCCACCTGCATCCAGCACGAGATGGATCATCTGAAAGGCGTTCTCTTCATCGACCATCTGTCGAAGCTGAAGCGCTCGATGATCCTGAAGAAGCTGACCAAGGCCAAGAAGCTCCAGGAAAAGGAACCGGCTTGAGCCGGTTTGAAGGCGCATGACCTTTCGTCTCGCCTTCATGGGCACGCCCGATTTTGCCGTTCCGGTTCTCGCCGCGCTGATCGCCGCCGGCCACGAGGTCGCCGCCGTCTATTCGCAGCCGCCGCGCAAGGCCGGGCGTGGCATGGCCGAGCAGCCCTCGCCGGTGCATCGCTTCGCCGCCGAACACGGTCTTCCCGTCCGGACGCCTGTTTCGCTGAAATCCGAAGACGAGCAGAGGGCCTTCGCCGATCTCGGCCTCGATGTCGCAGTCGTCGTCGCCTATGGGCTGATCCTGCCCAGGCCGGTGCTTGCGGCGCCCCGTCTCGGCTGCCTCAATCTTCACGCGTCTCTGCTGCCGCGCTGGCGCGGTGCGGCACCCATTCAGCGAGCCATCATGGCGGGCGATGCCGAGACCGGCGTCATGGTGATGCAGATGGAAGCGGGCCTCGATACCGGGCCGGTGCTGCTGGCCGAGCATGTCGCGATTGCGCCGGATGCGACCGCCGGAAGCCTTCACGACAGGCTTTCCGAAATCGGCGCCTCGCTGATGATCCGCGCGCTTGCCGCGCTCGAACGGGGCAGCCTCGCCTCGACGCCGCAGTCCGACGAAGGCGTCACCTACGCGAAAAAGATCGAGAAGGAAGAAGCCCGCATCGACTGGTCGCGCGACGCGACATCGCTCGACGCACATATCCGCGGCCTGACGCCCTTCCCCGGCGCCTTCTTCGAAGTCGCGCGCGACGGCAATCCGGTGCGCATCAAGGTGCTGCGCGAGACGCCGGTTGCGGGGCATGGCAGGCCCGGTGAAGTTCTGTCGCTCGACGGCGGCATCACCGTTGCGTGCGGGGCAGGCGCCCTGAAACTCACCGAGTTGCAGCGCGCGGGCAAGGGGCCGATGAAGGCCGACGATTTCCTGCGCGGCTTTCCGCTGAAGCGCGGCGAGAGGCTCGCCTGATGCCCCGCTACAAGCTCACCATCGAATATGACGGCACGAATTTCGTCGGCTGGCAGTCCCAGGCCGATGGCGGTTCGGTGCAGGACGTGCTCGAAGCGGGCTTCAAGGGCTTTTGCGGGCAGGATATTCGCGTCAACGGCGCGGGCCGCACCGATGCCGGCGTCCATGCGCTTGGGCAGGTCGCGCATGTCGATCTGCCGGAGCCGGTGCGCACGGACACGCTGCGCGACGCGGTCAATGCGCATATGCGGCCGCATCCCGTCGCCATCGTCGAGGCCGAGGAAGTCGGCGGCGATTTCGAGGCGCGCTTCTCCGCGCTGCGCCGCCATTACATGTATCGCATCGTCAATCGCCGCGCGCCGCTGACGCTCGACCGCGGGCAGGCCTGGCTCGTCCACAAGCCGCTTGATGCGGAGGCTATGCACTCCGCCGCGCAGCTTCTGATCGGCAAGCACGATTTCACCACCTTTCGCTCGATGCAGTGCCAAGCGAAATCGCCGGTGAAGACGCTCGACGAGCTGAGCGTGTCGCGCTACGGCGAGGAGATCGAGATTGTCGCCCGCGCGCGCTCCTTCCTGCACAACCAGGTGCGCTCGCTGGTGGGCTCGCTGAAGCTCGTCGGCGAAGGCAAATGGTCGGCGCGCGACCTCGACCGCGCGCTGAAGGCCCGCGACCGCGCCGCCTGCGGTCCCGTCGCGCCGCCGGACGGGCTCTATCTGTTGAAGGTCGATTACGACTAGCCGGCCGCCGGCGTCAGCAGCAATCGGCCAAGGCCCTGATCGAGAACGGCGCCCAGTACGAAGTCGAAGACGAGAATGGCGATAGCGGCGGAGGGCGTCGCGCCGAGCACGACGCGGGCGATCTGCCAGCGATACCAGGCGACGAGGCCGAAAATGGGCAGCGTCAGCATGACGGCGACCTGCCCGTTAAAAAGTCCCACCGAATAGAGAAGAAGCGGCACCGCCATCAGCGAAGATGTCATCAGCACGCCCCAGTTGAACGTGACGACATAGGCGCCGAAGCTCGCGCCGAGCTTGAGATGCCGCGCAACCGGCACCATGGCAAGGAGATAGATCGCCCAATAGAAAAGCTCGCCACCGATCTGTGTCATCGCGAAGGCCGAGAACGAGACGTCGGCGAGCGCATCGATCGATTGCCCCATGCGCCAGAGCGACGTCGTCGTGAAGAAGATGATCGGCAACGCGAAGGCAAGCGCCAGGAAGGAGCGGAAAAAACCCGCATCCGAAAGATTGAAATGCCGCGCCGCATCGGGGTCGCGCATCGCGATGCGCCAGGCGCCGGTGACGCCGTGGAGGATTTCGCTGGCGTTCATCGGAAGGCCGCGCCGCTGAAATAGCCGCGCAGGATCGCTTCGTAAATGTCGGCGAGCTTGCCAAGGTCGGCGGCGGGCACATGCTCGTCGACCTTGTGCATCGTGGCGTTGGCGAGCCCGAATTCGACGACCGGCGCATAGGCGCGGATGAAACGCGCATCCGACGTGCCGCCGCTGGTCGACAGTTCCGGCGTCAGGCCGGTCACTTCGGTGATGGCGCGCGCGATCAGCGCCGAGAAGGCGCCGGGCGCGGTGATGAAGGCCTCGCCCGAGATCTTCGTCTCGAATTCGTAAGCGCCGCCCATTTCCTGGGTCACCTGATCGAAGACGCCGCGCATCCAGCGGTCGAGCGATGCGCCCGAATGCTCGTCGTTGAAGCGGATGTTCATCATCGCCCGCGCGACGCCCGGAATGAGATTGGTCGTCGCGTTGCCGGTGTCGATCGAGGTGATCTCGAAATTCGACGGCTGGAAATGCGCATTGCCCTTGTCGAGCACATGCGCGTCGAGCCGGCGCAGCATTTCCATGAGACGCGGCAGCGGATTGTCGGCGAGGTGCGGATAGGCGACATGGCCCTGTTGCCCGCGCACAGTCAGCCAGCCGTTGATGCTACCGCGCCGTCCGATCTTGATCATGTCGCCGAGCTTCGCGACGCAGGTCGGTTCGCCGACGAGGCAATGGTCGATGATCTCGCCGCGCGCCCTGAGCGCCTTCAGCATCTTGGCGGTGCCGTTGATGCCGGGCCCTTCCTCGTCGCCCGTGATGAGCAGGCTGATCGAGCCCTGGCCCTCGATGAGCTTTCCTTCGCGCACCAGTCGCGAGGCGGCGGCGACGAAGCTCGCGATCGAACCCTTCATGTCGGCGGCGCCGCGTCCGAAGAGCTTGCCTGCCTTGATCTCGCCCGCGAAGGGATCGACCGACCACGAGGCGGCATCGCCGACGGGAACGACATCGGTGTGGCCGGCAAAGCAGAAATGCGGGCCGCCGGCACCGATCCGTGCATAGAGATTGTCGATGTCGGGCGTGTTCTCGTCGCTGAAGCGCATGCGCTCGCAATTGAAGCCGAGCGGCGCCAGAAAGCCGGCGAGCGTCGCGAGCGCGCCTTCGTCCTTCGGCGTCACGCTGGGGCAGCGGATCAGCTCAACGGCGATGTGGAGAGGATCGAGAGCGGCGGCCTGGGTCATGGCACCCCGTGTACCGCGCCCCCGAAAAACCGTCAAATGTCGCTGAAAATCGCCGGAAGCGTCAGTCGAGCTGGTTCTCGCGAACGATGCGCTCATGCCCGTCCGTCACGCTCTTGACGCGATATTGGTAGCCGAGGCCCTCGGTCGGAAGCTGGCGGACCACAACGTAATGGCCGCGCGCGGTCGCGAGATAGGAGCCGCCGGGCTGGAATTCGACCGTCTGGCCGATCTGGAATTTATGGGACTGCTGCATCTTGCGCTCCTTTGGGCTTTGTCGTGCGCGAAGGAGGCATGGATGGTCCGTCGGCATGGCGATATGGCCCTCTCATGGGCTCATGGCGCCAAATACGCAATCTTTATCTTTAAAAGAGGGCGGGTGGCCCTGAAAGCGCCTAGTGTGGCCAAAGTCTGAGTCGGCGGCATCGAGCAGGCTCGTAAACAGGAGAGCGAAATGGCCAAGGGTCAGAAGAAGAGCAGCCGAGAGGCGAAAAAGCCGAAGCAGGACAAGAAGGCGAAAGCCGCTTCGTCGACGGCGTCGGTCTTCGCCGCGCCCGCCCCCGATCGCGGCAAGGGCGGCAAGAAGAAATAAGCCGAACCGGCGGGGCTTCCCGCCCCTATCTATCCGCTCAGTCGCGCAGAAGCTCGTTGATCGAGGTCTTCGAGCGCGTCTGGGCGTCGACCGTCTTGACGATCACGCAGCAATAGAGGCTGGGCGAGGGCGATCCGTCGGGGTTGGCCCGGCCCGGCAGCGAGCCCGGCACCACGACCGAATAGGGCGGCACCTTGCCGATATGGATCTCGCCGGTCGCCCGGTCGATGATCTTGGTCGAGGCGCTGATGAAGACGCCCATCGAAAGCACCGCACCCTCGCCGACGATGACGCCCTCGACCACTTCCGAGCGCGCGCCGATGAAGCAATTATCCTCGATGACAACCGGATTGGCCTGCAGCGGTTCCAGCACGCCGCCGATGCCGACACCGCCCGACAGGTGACAGTTCTTGCCGATCTGCGCGCAGGAGCCGACGGTCACCCATGTATCGACCATCGTGCCCTCGTCGACATAGGCGCCGAGATTGACGAAGGAGGGCATCAATATGACGTTCGGCGCGATATAGGCCGAGCGGCGGACGATGGCGCCCGGCACGGCGCGAAACCCCGCCTTGCGGAACTCTGCCTCGCCCCAGCCCTCGAACTTCGACGGCACCTTGTCCCACCAATGCGTATTGTCGCCGGGTCCGCCCGCGATCAGCCCCATGTCGTTCAACCGGAATGAGAGCAGCACGGCCTTCTTCAGCCACTGATGCACTTCCCAGTTCCCGTTGAACTTCTCGGCGACCCGCACCTCGCCCTTGTCGAGAAGGTTGAGCGCGGTTTCGACCGCCTCGCGCACTTCGCCTTTGGTGCCAGCATTGATCCCCTCACGCGCCTCGAAGGCGGCTTCGATCACGGGCTTGAGCTGGGCGGTCGTCATGGGAGATCCCTCGGCGCGGGGTTTATGGCTGGGCGGGCAAGATAACGTCGATCGCCCGGCTGTCAAACAGGCCGCGGGGCTGTCCTCCTCCGGATCGGCCGGGCGGCTTGCGAATAAAAATATGAAGTGAGCATCATCTCCGGGGCCGACAAAAGGAGCCGGGACATGCAACTCGATCTGAGCCGCGTCATCATCTTCACAGCTGACATGCAGGGGATGACCGGATTTTACCATGACGTCATAGGGCTCGAAATCGTCGGCCGGGAAGAAGGCTGGGTGGAATTCGCCGCCGGCGCCTGCAAAATCGCGCTGCATAAAGGCAAGTCGGCGATAGGCAAGCGGCCGCCGAAGCTCGTCTTTTATGCCGCCGATGTAGCGGCCGCCAGGGCGGCGCTCGTCAGGCGCGGCATGAAGGGGCTCGGTCCAGTCAAATCGGCGGCGAAATTCGACATGTGCGACGGCAGGGATCCGGACGGAAATCCGATCCAGATTTCCAGCCGGAAAAAATGAGGGATCGCATTTGGTCTCAGGCGGCCGCGGCGGCCTCCATCGGGCGCGTCACTTCCTCGCGCACGGGCTTGGGCTCGCCGAAGAGATAGCCCTGGCCATATTCGACATTGAGGTCGAGCACATCGACGACTTCGCGCTCGGTCTCGATCTTGTCGACGATGAGCTGGATGCCGTTGCGGCGCAGAAGTTCCTTGATGTCGCTGGCGTGGATGTCGGAATCATTGTGCTGGTTGCCGACAAGCGTCGCCGCCGAGATCTTGATGAAGCGGAAATTGCGGTCGTGCAGGAAGGGTGCGTTGATCTTGAGGTTCGTCACCTGGTCCATCGAGAAGCGGAAGCCGAGCTTGGCGAGCGCCGTCAGGCTCTCTTCCTCGATCGGCCCCATGCCGTTGACCGTCGTCTGGCTGAATTCGAAGATCAGGTGCTGCGCGAGATCCTGATTGTGCTGCATGTATTCGACGAATTGCGGGAAGAAGTCGCTGTCGAGCAGCGAGAAGGCCGAGATGTTGCAGAAGACGCCGGCGTTCTTGTTGCGGCTTGCGAGCTTGCGCACGACCTGGATGCAGCGGAAGAGAAGAATGTTGTCGACCGTCGGCATCATGCCCGCGGGTTCCGCGACGCGCATGTAGTCGCGCGGCATGATAAGCGCCCCGCGTTCCGAGCGCAGACGCGACAGGCCCTCATAGTAACGGACCTTGCGCTGGGGCAGGCCGACGATCGGCTGCAGATAGAGATCGACGCGATTGGCTTCGAGCGAGCGGCGGATCGTTTCGAGCAGGTCCGTATCGCTCATCGTCGAGACGTCGGGCTCCGGCATTGGCGGCGCGAATTCCTCCGCGAGCCGTGCCTGCAGCATCGGCGCGCCGACGGCGACCGGACGAGGCGGCGCGTCGCGCGTTTCGGCAAGACGTTTCACCAGCGATTCGACGACGCGGATTTCCGAGAAGATGCGTTCCATGCGTTCCGTCGTCTCGCGCTCGAAGCGTTCCTCGAGTTCGACGATGCGGTTGGCGGCATGATCGAGTTCGCGCGAAAGACCGGCGGCGAGCCCTGTCAGTTCGGCCAGTTCCTGACGCACCTCGCGCCGTTCGACAGCGCGCGAGATCGCGGCATGGGCTTCTGCGCCGACGAGGCAGGCGATGAGGCCTGCAAGCAGCGCGAGCTTCTGGTCGATGCCTGCAAATTCAGGCAGTGCCAGCGCGATGCCGACCGACGGCAGGATATAGAGCAAGGCGGCGAGCGTGTGCTTGATCTGCTTCATGGCCCCAACCCGCGCGCAAACAGGCGCGGCCCCGAATGGACTGTTCCAGTTGAAGCTTGCCCTTCATAGGCTTGAGAAAAAGTTAACCATGGGCCGTCGGGCTTGCTTAATGCAGGCCGCAGGAGCGTTTTTCAGGCCGGCATCCGCGCCAACCTCGCGAGCTTGCCCCAATGCATCCGGTAAAGGGCCGAACCGCTCTTGCCCGGCCGCTTCGGCATCGCCGTGACGCGGTCGAGCCAGCGCGCCTCGGCCTCGGCCGCCTCGGCCCAGATGGCGCGAGAAAGCTGCCCGGCTTCCGCCGCGCTGCCGCCCCGTGCAAGAAGGGCCTCCACACGGTCGATGAAACCCGCCTCCAGCCTGTCGCGTTCGCCGGCAAAGGCAGCGAGCCGCGGGCCATAATCCTGAAGCACCGCCCGGTGCAGCCGCTCGTGGCCCCACCAGAGCGTCGCCGGATCGAACCTGTCGGTCGGGGCGGGTCCGAAATCGGGCAGCGCCGCCCCCTCGAAACCGGGCCCGAAAAAGACCGGCTTGAAGATCGACGTGTCGGGCGATGCCGTGCCCGTCACCCAGTGAACGGCCCGGCCCGGCGCGAGATCGGCGACCCAGGAGCCCGTCGTCTGGCCGAAGCGGCGGATCGGCCCCCAGGAGGCATGGGCGCAGACCGCGCCGCCCATCACCCCGTCGGGGCGCCAGTCCGCGTCGCGCGCCGCCTGCGGCCCGTGATCGCGCAGGATCGCCATCATGCTCGCGGGCGTATGCCGGCGCGATGTCCCGAGCAGATCGGTCGTCCGGCACCAGCGGCTCGTGCCGGTGGCGAAGGCCGAACGCTTGCGGTTGGCGAAAGCCTCCGCGAAGTCGAACGGCGCGCCCTCTTTCACGAAGCCGCGTTCGATCGCCTGCGGCAACAGCCCCTGACTCGCGCGATCGAAATTCTTGCCGATCGTGTAGGTGTTCGAAATCGAACGCATCGCATCGACGCGTTCGGCCACCCATTCGCGCCCGACCGTCTCGAGCACGTAGGCCGCGCCGCCCGCATCTGCGATCAGGAAGGAGTTGTGATATTCGAAGCGGCCGAGATGTGCGCAATTGCCGCCCTGTCCGTGCTCGCCGAGAAGCGTCGTGATGATTTCGAGCGCCTCGTCGGCGGTCTTCGCGCGCTCGAGGCCGAGCCTGAGCAGGTCCATGCCGATCAGCGCTTCATCCTTCTGCGGCGCAACCTTGGCAAAGACCGCCTCGTTGCCGATCGTGAGCCCGTATTCGTTCGCGCCCATCTCCGCGCCCCACATCCAGAAGGGCTTCGAGAGCAGCACCGCATGGGTCTCCTCGACTTGCGGGATGTCGATATAGGTGCAGCGGAGCGTCGCGCCCCTGCCGTGTTTCGACCGCGGCACATGGACGAGATATTGCGCCTCATTGGCCTCGCGGTCTGAATTCTTGGCAAAAAGCAACGCGCCGGACTTCGTCGCTGTCGGCCCGGCCACCATCGTGTCGCACATGTGTACTCTCCCGTGTCGGGAGCATCTTAGCGGCGCGAACTCGCCGGTGAAGTGTGAAATTCCCGATGCCAGGTTTTCTTCAAACGGGCTAGGCTTTGCCGGTCAATGGCGGAGGAACGCATGAGCGCACATCTTTTCGAATTCCGCACCATCAAGGGCGAGGCGCTGGCGCTGGCGCAATTCGAAGGCCGTGCCGTGCTGGTGGTCAACACCGCGAGCCGCTGCGGCCTGACGCCCCAGTACCGCGAGCTGCAAGGCCTCTGGGAGCGCTACCGCACGCGGGGCCTCGTCGTCATCGGCGTACCGTCGAACGATTTCGGCGCGCAGGAACCCGGCACCGAAGCCGAAATCCTCGAATTCTGCGAGGTGAATTACGACGTCGATTTCCCGCTGACCGCGAAGGAGGCGGTCCTCGGCGAGGACGCGCATCCCTTCTACAAATGGATCGTCGAGATCGCCGGCGAGGACGCCGCGCCGCGCTGGAATTTCCACAAATACCTGATCGGTCCCGATGGCGAGCTCGTCAACGTCTATGCGAGCCGGATAAGCCCGCTCGACGAGAGCCTCGTGAAAGAGATCGAGGCACTGCTGGGCGCCTGAGCGCCCGACCCACCCATTCCGAAGAGGTCCGGACGCCCCGGATATCGCACGGCCATATATGAAGGCAACCTTTGCAGTTTAGCTTCATACCTGCTACAGTCAGGTTATGAGCGAACAGATGAGCGATTCCGAAGCCGAGCGCGCCGCCGCTCTGGCCGTCGAGCTGCGGGTGTTGATCGGCCAGCTGCGCCGGAAACTGCGCGAGCAGTCGAATCCGGGCGATTACACCTGGTCGCAGAAGCTGGTGCTGCTTCGTCTGGAGCGAGAAGGCCCTGCCACCGTGACGGCGCTTGCCCGCGCCGAGGGCGTGCGCCCCCAGTCCATGGGCGCCACCGTCGCCACGCTGGAAGAGGCAGGCCTCGTCAGCGGCGCGCCGGATCCGGCCGACGGACGCCAGACCATCCTGTCGCTGACGCCGGCCTGCCGCGAGATGATGGCCGCCGGCCGAGCGGCGCGGGAGGATTGGCTCTTCCACGCCATCCAGTCGAATTTCGCGCCGGCCGAACTGCCCGGTCTCGAAGCCGCCGTCGTCCTGTTGAAGCGGCTGGTTGGCAGCTGAGGCATCGCGCGCCCCCCGATTTCCACATCGCTCGCAACATCCGAGGAAGATCGTCATGACCGTGACCGCGCTCGACCCGAAAACCGCCCTGATCCTCGTCGATCTGCAAAAGGGCATCGTCTCCTTGCCCGTCGCCGGTGTCGGCGATGTGGTGAAGCACGCCGCCAGCCTTGCCGACGCCTTCCGCAGCCACGGTCTGCCGGTCGTGCTGGTCAATGTCGCGGGCGGCGCGCCGGGCCGGGCGGAGCAGTCCCGCAAGCTCGGGGATCTTCCCGCCGGCTGGACCGATTTCGTGCCCGAGCTGAACCGCCAGCCGCACGATCACACCGTGACGAAGCACACCTGGGGCGCCTTCGTGAACACCGGCCTCGAAGACCATCTGAAATCATCGGGCGTCACGCAGGTCGTGATCGCCGGCGTCTCGACCAGCATCGGCGTCGAATCGACCGCGCGTCAGGCCTATGAACTCGGCTTCAACGTCACGCTGGCGACCGACGCCATGGCGGACATGAACCCCGAGGCGCATCTGAACAGCACCACGCGCATTTTCCCGCGTCTGGGCGAAACCGGCACGACAGCGGAGATCGTCGCGCTTCTCGCCGGGAGCCGCAGCTGAGCGTGTCGCCCGGCCGGGCCGATGAAGCGCGAGCGGTCCGATGACGGGTGCCTTCCGTTCGCTGAAGACCTACAACTATCGCATCTGGGCGGGCGGCGCGATCGTCTCCAATGTCGGCACATGGATGCAGCGCACCGGCCAGGACTGGCTGGTGCTGACGGAACTCACGCATAACAACGCGACCGCCGTCGGCATCGTCATGGCGCTCCAGTTCGGGCCCATGCTTCTCTTCCTGCCGCTGACCGGCTATGCGGCGGATCGCTTCGACCGGCGGAAACTCCTGATCGCGACGCAAGGCGCGATGGGGACGCTCTCCCTTTGCCTGGGGCTCCTCACCGTGACCGGCCTCGTGCGGCTCTGGGAGGTCTATGTCTTCGCCTTCCTGTTCGGCACGGCGGCGGCTTTCGACGGGCCCGCGCGCCAGACCTTTGTCTCGGAACTCGTCGGCGAGGACGATCTCTCCAACGCCGTGGGGCTGAACTCCACCTCCTTCAGCGCCGCGCGGCTGATCGGACCGGCGGCGGCGGGCCTTCTCATCGCCGCCATCGGCACGGGATGGATTTTCCTCGTCAACGCCGCCTCCTTCGGCGCGGTGCTCTGTTCGCTCGGCCTGATGCGCGTCGGCGAGCTTCGCCGCACGGCGAAGACGCGTCGCGCGGCCGGCAGCTTCGTCGAAGGCCTTCGCTATGTCTGGAAGCGGCCCGATCTGAAGTCGATCCTGCTGATGCTTTTTCTGGTCGGCACCTTCGGCGCGAATTTCCCGATCTTCATCTCGACCATGTCGGTCAGAGTCTTTCACGCGGGCGCCCGTCAATACGGGCTTCTCTCCTCGATGATGGCGATCGGATCGGTCGCGGGTGCGTTTCTCTCCGCAAGGCGCGAAAAGCCGCGCATGACCTTTCTCATCGTCGGCGCCGCGATTTTCGGCGGCGGCCTGGGGCTCGCCGCCGTGATGCCGAATTACCTGCTCTTCGGCCTTGCTCTCATCTCCGTCGGCCTGTCGGCGCAGACCTTCACCACGACCGCGAACAGCACGATCCAGCTCTCGACCGATCCCGCCTTGCGGGGCCGCGTGATGGCGATGTTCTTTGCAATCGCGGTGGGAGGCACACCCATCGGTGCGCCGATCGTCGGCTGGGTCGCCGACCGTTTCGGACCGCGCTGGGCGCTCGGCGTCGGCGCCGCCTCGGGCCTTCTCGCGGCGCTGGTCGCGATCCATTATCTGTGGCGTCATCGAGCCTTGCGCCTCTGGATCGAGGCTGGCCGTCTTCGCGTCAGTGTCGACAGCCGCGACACGATGGCCCATTCGGTTTGACCGAAGACCGTTCCGGGCGAGCTTCGACGGTCCCGCCCGGAACGATGATCCCTTGAAACGATAAACGTCAGCTGTTGCGCAGCGGCGTCAGCTTGATCTCGACGCGGCGGTTCTGCGCGCGGCCTTCCGGCGTCTTGTTGGTCGCGATGGGCTGGCTCGATCCGACGCCGTTGATGAGGAAGCGGCGGGAATCGGTCCCTTGCGAAATCAGATAGCGCGAGACGCTTTCGGCGCGCGCCTGCGAGAGCTTGTCGTTCAGCGCCTTCGGTCCCGTCGAATCCGTATGGCCGGTCACGTCGATCAGCGTCTTGTCGTATTTCTTCAGCACGAGCGCGACAGAATTCAGCACGTCATAGAAGGACGCATTGATATCCGGCGAATTCGTCGCGAAGGTGACATTGCCCGGCATGTTGAGGATGATGTCGTCGCCGACGCGCGTCACGCTGACGCCGGTCGCGCGCAACTGCCGCGTCAGTTCCGCTTCCTGCTGGTCCATGTAATAGCCGACCGCGCCGCCGGCCAGCGCGCCGACGCCGCCCGCGATCAGCGCGCGGTTGCGCCGGTCGCCGCCATTGCCGCCGCCGATCAGGGCCCCGCCCAGCGCGCCTGCAAGCGCGCCGATGCCCGCCCCGTAGGTCGCCTTGCTGGTCTTCTGTTCGCCCGTGTAAGGGTCTTGCGTCGTGCAGGCGGCAAGTGCGAAGGAGCCGCAGATGGCGAGCGCGACGGTCTTTTTCATCAGCATAAGGATGGTCCTGGTCTTTTGCGGGGCTGTGCTGCTCCCGCGATGTGCGTACCCGTTGGCAAGGTAACAAAGATGGACCGGAGCGAGAACCCCGTTTTGCCGCCCGAGCCCGGTTCTCCTGCGTGACCCTATGCCCCACTGGCCCTGTGGTATCGTGCGCCGATGGTGTAAAAGGGCAGAAAGAACAAACTAAAGGGAGGATTCCATGTCGCTATTCGATCTGACCGGCAAGGTCGCCATCGTCACCGGCTCGACCAAGGGTATTGGCGAGGCCATCGTTCATCGTCTGGCCGAGCAGGGCGCGAAGGTCGTCGTCTCGAGCCGCAAGGCCGATGCCTGCGACAAGGTCGCGGGTGAGATCAACGCCAAGTTCAAGGATGCGGCCATCGCCGTTCCCTGCAACATCGCCGACAAGGCTGATCTTCAGCGTCTCGTCGATACGACGAACAAGACATGGGGCAAGGTCGACGTCCTCGTCTGCAATGCAGCCGTCAATCCCTTCTTCGGTTCCTCGAAGGACATTCCTGATGACGCCTTCGACAAGATCATGTCGTCCAACGTCAAGTCGAACCACTGGCTCTGCAACATGGTGTTGCCGCAGATGGTCGAGCGCAAGGACGGCTCCATCGTCATCATCTCCTCGATCGGCGGCCTGAAGGGGTCGTCGGTTCTCGGTGCCTATTGCCTCTCCAAGGCCGCCGACTTCCAGCTCGCCCGCAATCTCGCGGTCGAATACGGGGCCCATAATGTGCGCGTCAACTGCATCGCGCCGGGCCTCATCAAGACGAAATTCGCGCAGGCGCTCTGGGACAATCCCGATATTCTGGAGAAGTCGACATCGACCGCGCCGCTGAAGCGCATCGGCATGCCGGACGAGATCGCCGGCGCGGCGGTCTTCCTCGCCAGCAAGGCGGGCGCCTTCATGACCGGCCAGCAGATGGTCATCGACGGCGGCGTGACCATCGCGTGATGAAAAAAAGCCCGCTCATCATCCGCCCCATCGAGGCCCGCGACCGCGCGGGCTGGGACGGGATGTGGGCGGGCTATCTCGCCTTCTACAAGACCGAACTCTGGCCCGAGGTTTCCGACGATACATTTCAGCGCATCCTCTCCGGCGTGCTGATCGGCATCGTCGCGGTCGACGAAAACGATGCGCCCCTCGGCTTTGCCCATGCGCTGCTCCACCAGGGCACATGGAGCCCGAAGCTTCTCTGTTATCTCGAAGATCTCTATGTGCGCGAAGAGGCGCGCGGTTGCGGCGTCGGCCGTGCGCTGATCGAGGCGCTGGCGGATCGCGGCCGCAACGAGGGCTGGCTCCGCCTCTACTGGCAGACGGCGCGGGACAACGAAACCGCGCAGAAGCTCTACGACAAACTCGCCGCCCGCACGGATTGGCTGCGCTACGATCTTGATCTTTGAGACGAGGGCGCAGACGATCCCTCAGGTTCTGTCCCGGGGGTATCGATGAAGAGTGTTGTCGTAACAGGCGTGTCGACCGGTATCGGCTGGGGCGCGTTGAAGGTGCTGACGCAGGCGGGCTTCCATGTCTTCGGCAGCGTCCGCAAACAGGCGGACGCCGAACGTCTCAAGCAGGAGTTCGGCGACAGCTTTACGCCTCTCTTGTTCGATGTGACGGATGCCGCCGCCGTGAAGCGCGGCGCGGAGCTGGTTCGCGCGGCCCTGAAGGGCGAAACCCTTTTCGGCCTCGTCAACAATGCCGGCGTCGCGGTGTCGGGTCCGCTCCTCGAACTCGACATCGACGAGTTCAGGAAGCAGATCGAGATCAACCTCACCGGCCAGCTGATCGCCATCCAGGCCTTCGCGCCGCTTCTCGGCGCCGACACCTCGCTGAAAGGCGCGCCGGGCCGCATCGTCAACATCACCTCGACGGCGGGCAGGCAGGGCGCGCCCTTCCTCGGTCCCTATGCCGCCTCGAAACACGCGATGGAAGGCCTGTCCGAAAGCCTTCGCCGCGAGCTTCTGCTCTTCGGCATCGACGTGGTCATGATCGGCCCCGGCAAGGTCGCGACGCCGATCTGGGACAAGGCCGAGCAGATCGACACGACGCCCTACAAGGCGAGCCCCTTCCTGCCGATGATGGAGCGCTTCCAGAATTACATGGTCACGCATGGCCGGTCCGAGGGCTTTCCGCCGGAGCGTCTCGGCCGCGACGTGCTGAAGGCCCTGACCGTCAAATCGCCGAAGACGCGTTACGCGGTCGTTCCGGGCCGGCTGATGAACTGGACGATCCCGGGCCTGCTTCCGAAGCGTTTCGTCGACCGCAAGATCGCGCGCGGGTTGGGCCTCCTGAAATCCTGAGCCGCCGCCTTGACCTTTGACCGCGAATGACCATTTGTTCCTTTTCGGTCATTCGGGAGGGGATCATCATGAAAAGCGTTGTCGTAACGGGCGTGTCGACCGGCATCGGCTGGGGCGCGACCAAGGTGTTGACCAAGGCGGGCTTTCACGTCTTCGGCAGCGTCCGCAAGGAGGCCGATGCCCAGCGCCTCAAGCAGGAATTCGGCGACAGGTTCACACCGCTTCTCTTCGATGTGACGGATGCCGCCGCCGTGAAACGCGGCGCCGACGAAGTCCGGGCGGCCTTGAAGGGCGAAAAGCTCTTCGGCCTCGTCAACAATGCGGGCATCGCGGTTTCGGGCCCGCTTCTCGAACTTCCGATCGAGGAGTTCAGAACCCAGATGGAAGTGAACCTGACCGGCCCCTTGATCGTCACGCAGGCCTTCGCGCCGCTGCTCGGCGCCGACACCTCGCTGAAGGGCGCACCCGGCCGCATCGTCAACATCAGCTCGGTCGGCGGCAAGCAGGCTGCGCCCTTCGTCGGCCCCTATTCGGCATCGAAATTCGCCCTCGAAGGCCTCTCCGAGAGTCTTCGCCGCGAGCTTCTCCTTTTCGGCATCGACGTCATCGTCATCGGCCCCGGCGCGGTCAAGACGCAGATCTGGTCGAAGGCCGAAGAGGTCGACATCACGCCCTATGAAAAGAGTCCCTATTATCCGAGCCTGGTGAAGTTCCGCACCTTCTTCCTGAAGAGCGCCCAAACGGGCCTGACGCCCGAACGCCTCGGCCGCGCCATCATGAAGGCCCTGACGGTGAAGAACCCGAAGGTCCGCTATGCCGTGGTGCCGAACCGCCTCGCCAACTGGACGATCCCGCAGCTCCTCCCGAAGCGCGTCGTCGACCGCCTGATTGGCCGCAATGTCGGTTTGCTGAAATCCTGATCCGAATTCCGCAATACGGAATCGGGTCCGATTTTGATCGACAAGAGACGGACGGGCGGCGACGGATAGCGCCGCCCGGTCCTCGTCCGGGCGTCAGGCTGAAAAACACGCCCCGGAGGAGATCCCATGGCCGACCTGCTCGCGCTGTCCGCCCGCTATATCGACAACGACATCTATGAAGGCGCCGGCCTCGTCAACCGTCCGACGACGGAGCTTTCAGAGGTCGCCGACGGCGTCGCGCTGATCGAGGCCTTCTCCCATGTCGTCACCTTCCGAACCGGCGACGGCCTCGTCCTTTTCGACACGAGCCTCGAAGCCTTCGGCAAGGGCGTGCTGGCCTCTCTGCGCAAATGGACCGACGAGCCTGTCTCCAACATCTGCTACACGCATGGCCATGCCGATCACGTCGGCGGCACGGGCGCCTTCGTCTGCGAAGCCTGCGAGAAGGGCGCGCGCCGCCCCCGCATCATCGGCCACGAGAATGTGAGCCCGCGCTTCCGCCGGTACGAGCTCACCAACGGTTACAACTTCACCATCAACGCGCGCCAGTTCGCGCCCGCGACCGAGCTTCGTATGGGCGTGACCGATGCGCAGGGAAAGGCCCTGCCGCCGGTCGGCCGTTTCGGCCCCGATCCCTGGGTCGAGCCCGACACGACCTTCCGCGACCGCCTCGACATGAAGGTCGGCGACACGCATTTCGAACTCCACCACGCGATCGGCGAGACCGATGATCATCTCTGGGCCTGGGTGCCCGCGCACAAGGCGATCTGCTCCGGCGACTTCGTCACCTGGGTTTTCCCCAATGCCGGAAACCCTCAGAAGGTGCAGCGTTATCCGCTCGAATGGGCCAAGGCGCTGCGCGAAATGATCGCGCTCGAACCGGAACTCCTGCTGCCGGCGCATGGCCTTCCCATCGCGGGCAAGGCCCGCATCGCGGGCGTTCTCGACAATATCGCCACCGCGCTCGAAACGCTGGTGCGCCAGACGCTCGACATGATGAATGCGGGGCTCCGCCTCGACGACATCGTGCAGTCGGTGAAGCTTCCCTCATCGCTGATGGACAAGCCCTACCTGCGCCCGGTCTATGACGAACCCGAATTCGTCATCCACAATATCTGGCGTCTCTATGGCGGCTGGTATGACGGCAACCCCGCCCATCTGAAGCCCGCACCCGACGCCGCGCTGGCGGCCGAACTCGCGAGCCTTGCGGGCGGTGCGCTGGTTCTTGCCAAGCGCGCCTCGGAACTTGCCGCGGGCGGCGATCTTCGCCTCGCCTGCCACTTCGCCGAAATGGCCGCGCAGGCCGAGCCCGAAAACCGTGAGGTGCATGGCATCCGCGCCGCCATCTATGGCGAGCGCCGCAAGGCCGAAGCCTCGCTGATGGCCAAGGGCATCTATGGCTGGGCCGAACGCGAGTCGGCGAAGAAGGCGGGGAATTACTAGTGTTCTCCAGAAAGGGGCCGGCGTCTTAAGTGTTCCGTTGGAAATCTGCGGAAATGGAGGCATTTTTACCTGCATCGGTATGGTTTGCGTAAGGATCAAGCACCTATCCTCCTGACCAATGGTGGGGGGCGACATGGCATGGAGAATCTTTGTCTATCGATACGACCGGTTGTTGAGCCGGTTGGGAGCGATTGCGCGATTTGTTATGCCTGTCTGGTACGGAATGGTCGCTGTCGCTGCACTGGCATTTTTTTCGTTCTTTCCCGTCTTTGCCGATAGTCGTCCGACTGGGTTGGAAGCAATCGGGGCTGACAAGCCGCAGCGTGAAATTCTCCTCGACTTCGACGGCGACCAGGATCTGTGCGCAGTGTTGCTGGCGCAGGCTAGGGCGCGATGGAAAGAGAAAGGGAGCACATGCTCAGTCCCTTACGCCGATCGCGCGAGGGGCATCAGCAAGCCCGATTGGCAGAAGGTCGACGTCGATACGCATATGGATGTGTTTATGCGCATTGTGGAGGCAAAGCCGAATTACTACGCGGGCACCTTCTTGGGTGCGACCGGGCTGGAGCGCAGACGGAAACAGAAGGAACTTGAGAAGAGCAATAAGTTAGCGGAATTCATTTTGGCCACGCAGCTCGACGATATTGTCCGGCTGTTCAAGACCGGACAAGGCTCACTGGAAATGGCGGTAATCGATATCGACAATTCCGGCGTCAAGGAGTCCGTTTACAGGCTGACAAACGCTTCCTTTCAGAAGCATACCGGATGGGAGACGTTGCCTTGCGTGCCAATAGACAAGGAGCCCAGACAGAACCCTTATCCCGCCTACAGGATATTCGTAGATGCGGGCGCCGTTCCGCAGTTCGGTACCTTCAATAACCTTCCGTTCAGCGACGTATTTTTCTATCGCGGGCGCACATATACGGTGCTTCAGGACGGAATGAATCCCTACATCATGGTAAGCGAACAAAAATTCGAAGGCGGGAGACCGATAACATTCAGCCTGCCGGTTTGCAGTATTCGCGCGAAAATCCAATAGGAACATGATTTGGGCGGATGTACGTCCCGGCTTCCGTCGCGAGGTCATGTTCTCCGAAGGGCCCCCATGTGGGGAAGCGCGGAGGGGTGATGAGCCCCGACTTGTCTGGTGACGTCGTCCCAGCGCGGGATGCCGGGACGACGACGTATGTGGAACAGCCTTACGCCACCCGGTCGAGCACCTTGCGGAAGCGGTGGAAGATCTCCTCGATCTGCGTCTTTTCCACGATCAGCGGCGGCGAGAAGGCGATGCAGTCGCCCGACACGCGCACCATCATGTTCTCGTCGTGGAAAGCGTGGCGCATCGTCTCGAAGCCGCGCTTGCCCGGCAACCCGTCGATGGGCACGAGGTCGACCGCGCCCGCAAGCCCGATAGTGCGGATGTCGGCGATCAGCTTGTGGCCCTTCAGGCTCATGATCGCGTCGGCGAAGATCGGCTCCAGCGCCTGTGCGCGAACGAAGAGATTGTCCTTGCGGTAGAGGTCGAGCGTCGCAAGGCCCGCCGCGGCGGCCAGCGGATGGCCCGAATAGGTATAACCGTGGAAGAGGTCGATCACATGGTCGGGGCCCGACTGGAAGGCCTCGTAGATATGCTTGCGCACGATCGCGCCGCCCATCGGCACGGTGCCCGAGGTGATGCCCTTGGCGAAGGTGATGATGTCGGGGGTGACGCCGAAGCGTTCGGCCGCCGTCGCATAGCCGAGCCGTCCGAAGCCGGTGATGACCTCGTCGAAGATCAGCAGGATGCCGTGCTTGGTGCAGAGTTCGCGCAACCGCTGCAGATAGCCGACCGGCGGCGGCAGCACGCCCGTCGAGCCCGCCATCGGCTCGACGATGACGGCCGCGATGGTCGAGGCGTCATGGAGATCGACGAGCCGCTGCAACTCGTCGCCGAGATGCGCGCCCCATTCCGGCTGACCCTTGGCGAAGGCCTGTTCGGCGCGGTTATAGGTATGCGACAGGTGGTCGACGCCGCCGAGAAGGTTGCCGTACCACTTGCGATTGCCGACCATGCCGCCGACCGAGGTGCCGCCGAAATTGACGCCGTGATAGCCGCGCTCGCGGCCGATGAGCCGCGTGCGGCTCGCCTCGCCGTTCACCCGGTGAAAGGCCAGCGCGATCTTGAGCGCCGTGTCGGCCGCTTCCGAGCCTGAATTGCAGAACAGCACATGGTCGAGATCGCCCGGCGCGAGGCTCGCGATACGGCTGGCAAGCTCGAAGGCCTTGGGATGGCCGAACTGGAAGGTCGGCGCGAAATCGAGCTCGCCCGCCTGCTGCTGGATCGCCTGCACCACCTCGTCTCGGCAATGACCGACATTGCAGCACCAGAGGCCGGCGGTCGCATCGAGGACTTCCGTGCCGTCCGGCTTGTAGTAATAGGCTCCCTTGGCGCGCGAGATCAGGCGCGGCTCGCGCTTGAACTGGCGGTTGGGCGTGAAGGGTAGCCAGTTCGATTCGAGATCGTTCGGCGCGGACATATCGGCGCTCATGGGGCGGGGCACTCCTGTTGACGAAAGCGGCACGATTCAATTCCTGTGCATGGCCCAAATCAAGGGCTTTCGGGCGTGACTTCGGCCGCTTGTCGAGTATTTTAAACGCCATGGCCAGAACGACGACAAGGACCGGGACGAAACCGGCGACGGGCAATTTCCGTCGCGCCCACGGCGCCGCCCAGATGCCGGCGGCGACCGACGGTGAGGGCGCGCCCGACATCGGCGCGCGGCTCAAGGCCTTCCGCATCATGCACGGGCTTTCCCAGCGCGAGCTGGCCAAGCGCGCCGGCGTCACCAACGGCACGATCTCGCTGATCGAGCAGAACCGCATCAGCCCATCGCTGGGCTCGCTGAAAAAGGTGCTCGACGGTTTCCCCATCTCGATCGCCGATTTCCTGACGCTCGAAATGAAGCCGCGGTCCAAGGTCTTCTATCAGGCGAAGGAATTGCGCGAGATCGCGGGTGGCGCGATCTCCTTCCGCCTCGTTGGCCGCGACACGCGCGGGCGCTCGATGCAG
This sequence comes from uncultured Alphaproteobacteria bacterium, assembly GCA_903889655.1. Taxonomy (GTDB): domain Bacteria; phylum Pseudomonadota; class Alphaproteobacteria; order Parvibaculales; family Parvibaculaceae; genus Parvibaculum. The sequence goes on from CAISYL010000256.1 coordinate 28,793, forward strand.
ATGATGCATGAGCGCTACGCCCCCGGCGCGGACACGGGCGACGACATGCTCTCGCACGAAGGCGAGGAATGCGGCGTCGTCGTCTCCGGCATGATCGAGCTGACGGTGGGCGGCGAGACGCGCAAACTGGTGGCCGGCGACGCCTTCTATTTCGACTCGCGCCTCCCCCACCGCTTCCGCAACCCCGGCACCATCGATTGCGTCATCGTCTCGGCCGGCTGCCCGCCGAGTTTCTGAAACAGGTCAATCGAGCCTGTCGAGGATGGGATTGAGCTTCGCCGCCCAGAGCCGCGCCATCGGTTCGTATTCGAGATGATGATCCTTCGGATCGCTGTTCATGAGCGCCGTCGAGACCACGCCCGTATGAGGGTCTATGACCTCGGCGGTAATGTCGAGGAACGGAATGCCGCGCGCCTTGCAACGCTGCGC
>CAISYL010000257.1 GCA_903889655.1 uncultured Alphaproteobacteria bacterium
ACGCGATCTATTTTCGCTCGCCGGTCGACGGCCATTTCGTGCCGGTCGACGCGACGCTTCACGAGCGCATTTGCGGCGGCGAGATCAGGCTCTGACCCTGATCGAGGTGAGATAAAAAGGGCGGCTCGTCGAGCCGCCCTTTTCGCATTCGAGAACGCACGAGCTTACTGCGCGGCGTCTTTCTTCTTGTCGAGGCCCTTGGCGGCGAGGATTTCCGGGCGGACATTTTCCGTGCCCTTCTTCTCGACATGCTGGGCGACGCGGGCGCCGACCGCCATCATTGCCTGGCCCATGAAGCTCTGGCGGTTGTCCTTCGCCCAGTTGAGCGAGACCTCGCGGTTGTCGTTCAGATTCTGGAACTTCGGGAAGACATAGCGCGCCATCAACTCGTAGGAGCGCTTGGTGTTTTCCCAGTTCGCCCAGTTATGCGCGAGCTGCATGAAGCAGCCGAAGCCGCCAGACTGCGCCTGCAGGCGCTCGATCTGTGCGATGGCGTCGTCCGGCGTGCCGACGACAGCCATGCCTGAGGCGATCAGCGCATCGACGGGATCGGAGCCGTCGGTCGGCGCGAGCGGCAGCGCCGCGACTTCGCGGAAATAATAGAGCCACTGCTCGAGGCCGAAGCGGACATTCTCGCGCGCCTTTTCGCGGGTCTCGGCGATGTGCACCGGGCCGACGAGGCGCCAGCCGGACCGATCGACGGTCTGGCCGTTGTCCTTTGCCGTGTCCTCGCAGATCGCCCAGTTGGTCGAGAGCGCATTGAAGCCGCCGGCGGAGGTTGCGCCGATGGAGAGAAGCGAGAGGCCGTGGCGGCCCGCCGCAGTGGCACCTGTCGGCGAGACCTGACTCGCAACCGCGATCTCGACCGAAGGCCGCGACCAGGGCGTCATCTGGAGACGCGCATTGTTCAACTCGAACCAGTCGGTCTTCTTCGTCACCGTCTCACCGCGCAGCAGCGGCACGATCACGTCGAGCGCCTCGTCCATCATGTCGCGCTGCTTCTGCACGTTGATGCCCATCATGACGGCGTCCGAAGGCAGCGAGCCCGGACCCACGCCGAGCATGACGCGGCCGCGCGTGATGTGGTCGAGCTGGTTGATGCGGTCGGCGAGCATCAGCGGATGATGATAGGGGAGCGAAGAGACGCCGGTGCCGAGCTTGATGTTGCGCGTGCGCTCGGCGACCGTCGCAATGAAGAGCTCGGGGCTCGCGATCAGTTCGTAGCCCGCCGAATGATGCTCGCCGATCCAGGCTTCGTCGTAACCGAGCTGGTCCATCCACTGGACGAGTTCGATATCGCGTTCGAGCGCGAGGGTCGGATTTTCATTGAGCGGATGGAAAGGCGCAATGAAGGCGCCGAAGCGAAGTTTCTGTCCCGGCATGGGGGGCTCCCTGTGGTGCTGATGGCAATTTCTGATTTCTTATGAGGCCGATCAAAGCGCGATAACGCGGGCATGTCCATCGCCCGCGTTATCTACACGCCTGTCAATCCGCCGCAGGCTTGGCCGCCTTGGCCTTGGCTTCCTCTTCCGCCTGGAATTTTACGATCGTCTGCATCGCGGCGGCGGTGGCGGCGCCGATGAATTCGCCCGCATTGTCCGTCGCCCATTTTAGCGAGGCCTCGCGGGCATCGTTGGCGGCGTGGAATTTCGGTTTCACATGGCGGGCGAAGAGTTCGTAGGACTTCTTCGTGTTCTCGAAATTCGCCCAGTTGTGGGCGAGCATCAGATAGGCGCCGAAGCCCGGAATCTTCTGCTGCAGGCGTTCGATCTGCGCGATCGCATCGTCCGGCGTGCCGACGATCGCCTGGCCGGACTCGATCATCGCGTCGAGCGGGTCCTTGCCTTCCTTCGTGTCGAGGCCCATCGGGTTGATCGAGCCGAAATAGAAGCGCCATTTGTCGAAGCCGTAGCGTACCTGGGCGCGGGCTTCCTCGCGCGTTTCGGCAAGATGCATCGGGCCGACGAGGCGGAGCGCCGACGGGTCCATCACGCGGCCGTTTTCGAGCGCGGTTTTCTTCGCGACTTCCCAGTTGATGCCAAGCGCATCATAGCCGGCCGTGTTGGTTGCCGCGACGCAGAGCATGCCGAGGCCGTGACGGCCGGCGAGCTTGCCGCCCGAAGGCGTGACGGAGCTTGCGACGGCCACTTCCGGATAAGGCGTCGAGAAGGGGCGGAGCTGCAGACGCGCATTCTGGAGCTTGAACCATTCGGTTTCGGCGGTGACGGTTTCGCCCTTGAAGAGGCGCAGGATCACTTCGAGCCCTTCGACCATGCGGTCGCGCTGCTTGGCGACTTCGATGCCGAGCATATGCGCGTCGGACGGAAGGAGGCCCGGGCCGACGCCGAACATGACGCGGCCGCGCGTCTGGTGGTCGAGCTGGATGATGCGGTTCGCGGCCATCAGCGGGTTGTGATAGGGCAGCGAGACGACGCCCGTGCCGAGCTTGATGCGCTCGGTGCGTTCGGCGGCGGCGGCGATGAAGAGTTCGGGGCTCGCGATGATCTCGTAGCCGGCCGAATGATGCTCGCCGATCCAGGCTTCCTCGAAGCCCTGTTTGTCGAGCCATTCGATCAGTTCGAGATCGCGGCGGATCGCCAGCGTCGGGTCTTCGTCGACCGGGTGAAAGGGCGCGAGAAATATGCCGCTTCGCAGCTTGCCCGTGCTCATCTTCGTAGTTCCTCCCTGAGTTTCGTTTCCTGATGGCGTCTGCTTCAGGCCTTCTTCTTGAGGCCGTTGAGCGTGATGTCGATGATCTGGCGGCTGGCGAGATCGGTATCGGTTTCAGGATGATCGGTGGCGTAAGCCGCGATCGTGCTCCAGGTCGAGACGATGGCGACGGCAGCGAGTTCGGCGGGTATGCCCCCGCGCAATTCGCTCTTTTCCTGACCGCGGCGCACGATGGCGGTGACGAGATCGACGACGCTTTCGTTGACGGTCGCGGCGCGTGCGAGCGTCGCCGGCTGGTCGATGAATTCGCGCAGCATCTTGCGCATCACCGGCGCGTTCTTCTCATAGGCTTCGCGGAAGCCCTGCAGCATGAAGACGAGCTGCTCTTCCGCCGTACCTTCGTGGCCGGCGAGGCGCTCGGCGAGGGTTTGCGTGATCTCGTCGTTGAACTCCTGAAGCAGCGCCGCCTTGTTCTCGAAGTGGAGGAAAAAGGTCGCCTTGGCGACGCTCGCACCGCCGCAGATATCCTCGATGGTCACGCCGTCGTAGCCGCGCTCGGCAAAGAGCTCCATCGCAGTCCGGTAAATCTCCCGCCGCGTGCGTTCCTTCTTGCGGGCACGCCGCGTTCCGCCGGCTGCCTCGTCCAGTTCCTTGAGATCGCTAATGGGAAATCTCCCTCTGCCTTTGCCTGGGTGCCGGATAAAAATAGACCGAAGTACAGTTTTATCCAAGGCTATTTCTGTGGCCCGTTCAACGTCATTCGTCGGCCTTTGACGGAGCGTAAAATGCCCGTTGCCGGGTCTAGGGTCTATACCCTAAGACAGAAACAAGGGGCCGAGCCCCGCAAGAAACAGAAACATGGAGGATCGAATGGGTCGGGTCAGCGGAAAAGTGGCGCTGGTAACGGGCGCGGGTAGCGGCATCGGCCGCGGCGCCGTGATCGCGCTGGCGGCGGAAGGCGCCATGGTCGTCGCCACGGACATCGACGACAAGGGCCTCGCCGAGACGGCGGAAATTGTCGGCAAGGCCGGCGGGAAGGTCGCCACGCATCATCAGGACGTCACCAGCGAGCCGCGCTGGGCCGAAGTGATCGAGGCCGTCAAGAAAGAGCAGGGTGCGCTCCACATCCTCGTCAACAATGCGGGCATCGGCATCGGCGCCGACATCTTCACGATGCCCTATGAAGACTGGCGCCGGCAGATGGCGATCAATGTCGACGGCGTCTTCTTCGGCGTGAAGCACGGCATTCCGCTGATCGCGGCGTCGGGCGGCGGCTCGGTCATCAACATTTCGTCGGTCGCCGGGCTTCAGGGCGCGCCCGGGCTCGCCGGCTATTGCGCGACCAAGGGCGCGGTCCGCCTCTTCACCAAGGCCGTCGCGCTCGAATGCGCGCAGGCCAAAATGAACGTGCGGGTCAATTCCGTGCATCCCGGCATCATCGACACGGCGATCTGGCAGAAGATCCCGCAAGGCGGCGTCGGCGCGATGCAGTCGGATCTCATTCCGGCGGGCGCCAACGCCATCGACGCCAATGCGATCGCGCAGATGGCGCCGCTCGCCTATGCGGGTCTGCCGTCCGACATCGCCGCCGGCATCGTCTTCCTCGCGTCGGACGAGTCGCGCTACATGACGGGCTCGGAACTCGTCATCGATGGCGGCATCACGGCGCGCTGACTCCGACTGACTGCAAACGAGGAAAGGCGGAAGCTGGTACGCAGCTTCCGCCTTTGTTGCCTCACTATCAGGTCCGCCGCACGGCTCGCGTCAGTTGGAAACGTGCCAGCTGCCATCCGGTTGCTGGCAGGCGGTGCCGTAGGAATTCTCGTAATGGCCGTCGACGCGAATGGTCGACTGATATTCGCGGCAATACTGGCCATCGGACGCGCGGTAGACCGGCGAGGTCGGCGTCGCCTGGACGGGCGCCTGGTCGTAATAGGCGGGCTGTGGCGCATAGGCGACGGGCGGGGCTGCATAGACGACCGGCGGCGCATAATAGGGTGCGTAATAATAGGGCCTGTAAGGCCCGTAATAACCGCCCCAGGCCGGACCGGCAAAGACCGGGAAGCCGAGGCCGATCCCGATGCTGACATGGCCATGGGCCGAAGCAGGGGCCGCAGCCAGCGTCGTCGCCGCCAGAGCGGTGGCGGCGAGCAGCGCGAATTTGAGTTTACGCCCAGCGGTTGTCATGACGACTCCTCATGCGTGAGAAACTGCCAGACATTATACGCTTCGGAAGGTTGTTTCGGTCGGTCCCGCAACATTAAATCTCGCTCGCACCCCGCTTCGCTTCGGTGGCTCAGGATTTGAACACCAGAAAGCCGGCCCTCGGGAAATGCACCACGACCTCGCCGACGCGCGGGTCGGCGCGTTTCAGCGCGATATGCTGCGCGGAGGACGACACGAGTTCGCCCGCGATCGGGTCGCGGCCGTAATCGTCGGCCATGACGGTGACGCGGTCGCCGGATTTCAGGCCGTTGGGTTCGCCCGCATCCGTCGCCGTCTTCTCGATGGACGTCGCGGCCTTCGCGATGTCGAGAGCGTCCTCGCGCGAGATGTCATGGCGCGTGCCGTGGCCGATCGCTTTCACGCGGGCTTCCCAGGCGACGATTTTCGGAAAGGCGTCGATGAGTTTCGAGCCGTCCTTGCTGATCCAGCGCGTGAAGGCGAGGTTGTAGTAACCGTGGGCATCGGCGACGCCGGGCTTGTCGCCCATCAGGAAGGCGCGGCCGTCGGCGAGCTGGTCTTCCATCCAGCCGGCTTGCGCGCGGAACTGTTCGGCCATCAACGGGGCAGCCGCTTTCATTGCGTCGATGTCGAAAGGCCGGCCCGACAGTTTCTCGCGGTCCTTGATGAAGGCTTCGTCGGCGAGCGCGGCGCCGCCACCGAAGATGATGGCCACGGCCGCCTGGAAGAAGACGCGGTCGGTCCACATGCCGACACCGAAGCCCAGACCCCTGTCGCCGCCGACGAAGACCGACGGCTTCGGAAAGCGGCGTTCCAGTTCGCGGATGATGATCTGCGTGTCGCAATAGATGTCGGCGCCGATCTGCATCACCGGGATCTTGCGATAGCCGCCCGTCAGCGCGACGAGTTCCGGCTTCGGCATGATAACGGGTTCATCGCAGGCATACCATTCGAGGCCCTTGATCCCGAGCACGATGCGGACCTTCTCGGAGAAGGGCGAGATGTCGTACTGATGAAGGATGATCGCGTTCGCGTCGGCGGCCATTTTGGCTCTCACTCGAAATGGGTGAAGCGGATGTTCTTTTTCTCGAGCCCCTTCAACACCACGTCGATGCCGCCGGACTTGACCATCCATTCGAGGCGATGGTCGCGATACTCGCGTTTGAAGAGCCCTTGTTCCAGGACGTTGGCGACCATTTCCATGCCGGCGATGGAGGCGGCGGACTCCTTCAGCGTCAGCGCGACGCTTTCGCGGGTCTTCGCCCGCGCGAGCCATTTTCCGAGCGGCGAGGTCTGGTCCGGTCCGTTGCCGAAACCGACCGATGCATTGACATAAGGCACGACCGAGAGATCGCCCCAGCCGAAGGAGGCGCCGTTGAACCAGTCGGCGGAACCGAGTTGCGTGCCGAGCCAGGCTTGCAGCTTTTCCGTCTGTTCGGCGGCGCGCTCGCGCAAGGTCTCGGCAAGTTCGCCTTCGGCACGGCGGAACCAGCCGATCTCGCCAAGGCCCCAGTTGATCGCTTCGTAATGCGTGTCGCAGACTTCCTCGATCATGCGGACGCGGGCACGTTCGGCGGGCATCTTCGGCAGCAAGGCCGGCGTGGGGAACCTGTCCTCGATATATTCGAGGATGATGGTCGAATCGAAGATACGGACATCTCCGTCGATCAGAACCGGCACCTCGGCGCGCGGATTGGCTTCGGCGAATTCGCCCGCCGCGCCGCCCGCGCCGATGCCGCCCGGCATCCTCAGCTCGAAAGCCTCGCCCTTCTCGCGCAGCGCGATCTTCACCTTCTGCGCATAAGGCGACAGCGGGTGCTCATAAAGCGTGATCATGGTTTCCCCTCCCAATATCGATGCCGGCGACTATCCGGCTTCGGGCGATGGCTGTCCATGCGTTCCGGAGCGTCGCAGTTCACGCATTCGTGAAGAGGATCAGAGGCGTCCCTTCGCCTTTGCGAGCGCTGCCATCTGACCGAAGAGCGACGCTGCGTCATTCGGCGTGTGGTCGCCCGAGAATTCCTTGTAGAGCGTCGCCACGTTGACGACGATGCGCTCGCCGTCGCCCCAGCTGTCGTAATCCGACATGTCGATATCCTGCGCCGCTTCGAAGGCCGACAGGCCCGCGTCGTAGCGCCGCCGCGCTTCGTTGCGCACATAGACGAGATAGTCGTGCACCGCGACGACGCCGCGCTTGTCGGTGATGGGCCCGTGTCCCGGCACGACGGTCTCGACATCCATTGCGAGGATATTGTCGCAGGCGGAGATCCAGTTGCCGACCGGACCTTCCCACATGATCGGGTGGCCCTCGATGAAAAGAATATCGCCGGTGAAGACCACCCTGTCGGCCGGCACATGGACCAGCGCATCGCCCGGCGTATGAGCCGGACCGACATGCATGATCTTCACGCGCTTGTCGCCGACATGGCGCGTGATTTCGGTTTCGAAGGTCGTCGTCGGCAATGTCTGCGTCACGCTCTTGAAGTCGAAGGGACCGAAGCATTTCGTGATGAAGGCGCCGAGATCGCCGAGCTGGGGCGCCATGTCGAGAAAGCCTGCGAGAAGCTGCGGCGGCTCGTGCGTCATGGCCTCCTTCGCAAGCTTGTGCGCGATGATTTCGGCGCCTTCGCAACATTCGTTGCCGTTGCAATGGTCGCCATTGTGATGCGTGTTGACGACGGTCTTGATCCGCTCGGTGGCCTTCGGTTCGGCCTTGCGCATGGCGGCAAGCATTTCTCGCGTCAGCGGCACGTCGAAAAGCGTGTCGACGATGAGCGCCTCGCCGCCGTCGACGATCAGTCCCGCATTCGACCAGCCCCAGCCGCCGTCCGGCTGCAACCAGGCATAGCCGCCATTGCCGAGATCGTGCAGGCCCTTCGTGTATTGAAAGCGGCTGAGGCCGAGGCTCATGACTGTTTCCTCATGAAATTCCGGTGATGCCGCTGTCGACCGCGAGCGTCTGCGCGTTCACATAGACGCTCTCATCCGACATGAAGAAGAGCGCGGCATAGGCGATCTCCCAGCCCGTCGCCTGTCGACCGAAAGGCGTCGGCGAGCGCCCGCGCGAAGGGCGGCCCTGCGTCGCCAGCCGCCCGAGCGGCGTATCGACGAGGCCCGGCGCGACGATGTTGGCGCGGATGCCGCGTTGCGCGCCTTCGAGCGCAACGTGTCGCATCAGCCCGCCGAGCGCCGCCTTGGACGCATCGTAGGAGGGCAGGCGCGATCCGGCGACGAGGCCTGCGATCGAGGAGATGAAGACGATGGAAGACCCATCGGCAAGCTTCGGCAGCGCCGCCTTGCAGATCAGCATCGGCCCGCGAAGATTGACGGCCAGCGCCTTGTCCCAGTCGTCGGCATTGGCGCCGTCGAGACCGAGCGCGCCGACGCCGATACCGACATTGAGCACGATGCCGTCGAGCCCGCCAAGAATGCGCTCGGCGTCGCCGACCATGCGGATAATGTCGTCGGGTTTCGAGATGTCGGCCTCGATGGCGATGCCCTTGCCGCCGTCGATGCCGATCTTGGTGACGGTCGCTTCCGCCGATGCGAGGTTCATGTCGGCGACGGCGACCGTTGCGCCTTCGCGGGCGAAGAGCACCGACATGGCGCGGCCGTTGCCGATGGGATCGGTTTTCGCGTCGACCGTGCGTTGGCCGCCGCCGACGACGAGGATCTTGCGGCCCTTCAGTCGTCCGCGTGCCGGGGCGTCGCCGCGCGATTCCGCCGAGAGAGGTCTTGCATAGCGCTCGGGCGCTGCATTCGTCGATGCATCGTCAGCCATGTTTCAGCTCTTCATGCCGGGAAGCTCGACGCCCTTCGCTGGCGGTGTCGCTTCGATGTCCACGTCGAAATTCTCGAGGAAGCGCGAAGCCATCATGTAGAAGCCGATGGCGATCACGAGTTCCTGCAGTTCCTGATAGGAAAGGCGCTCCTCGAGCGGCTTGAAGGTCGCGTCCGACGCCCGCACGTTCAGCACCACGTCGTCGGTGAAGCGCATCACGAGACGTTCCATCTCGTTCCAGGCTTTCGCGTCGGGCCCTTCGTGGATCGCCCTGATCTTTTCCTCCGACATGCCGAGGCGGCGCGAGATGTTCTCGTGCTGATAGACCTCGTATTTCGCTTTCGAGAGCACGCCGACACGGACGATCGCGATCTCGCGCAGGATCGGGTCCAGCTTGCCGAACATCAGGATCTGGTTGCCGAGCTTGGTGAAGCCGTCGAGCATTTCGCCCGAATGACCCATCATCCTGAAGATGTTCAAGGGCGGCAGCTTCCTGTAGGCCTCCTTCGCGCGGCCTTCGGCTTTCTCCGGATCGAAATACGGAATGCGAGCCATGTCGTTCTCCCCTCTGTATAGGCTTGTTCTTGTTGAGGGCAGTTTGGGGGCGAACTTCCCCAGCGTCCAGCGGGAAGCGCGGGCCGCGTTTCGGCCCCGCTTGCCCCGGCCCAATTCGTCGCTAAACTCGGGTCCAACAATAAGGTCGGCCGAAAAGGCAAAGACCGGAATTCCGCCATGGGAGGGAGAGCCGAATGTTCGATCGCGAACATATCCGTTCGGTTGCCGATATTACGCGGGCGCAAGCCAAGGCCGCGCCCAACGACATTGCCCAGGTTTTCGAGGGCCGTTCGACGAGCTATGCGGCGCTTCATGAGCGCTCGAACCGTTGCGCCCAGGGATTCCTCGCGGAAGGCTGCAAGCCCGGTGCGCGCGTCGGCTTCATCGGCAAGAATTCCGACCGTTATTTCGAAATGCTGCATGGCGCCGTCAAGGCCAAGGCCGTCGTGGTTGGCGTCAACTGGCGCCTTGCGCCGCCGGAAGTCGCCTATGTGCTCAACGACGCCAAGGCGGAAATCGTCTTTGTCGGCGCGGAGTTCTACGATGTCGTCGCGCAGGTGCTGTCCGAATGCCCGAGCGTGCGCCGCGTCGTCGCCATCGACGGCGGTCGTGTCGACTGGATTTCCTTCGACGAATGGCGCGACAGTTTTCCGGCCGTCGATCCGATGCTGCCGAGCGACCCCGACGACGATGTGATCCAGCTCTATACGAGCGGCACGACGGGGCACCCGAAGGGCGTCCAGCTCACCAATACGAATTACATGGCCATCTTCGAAGCCGGCGAGATGTCCGGCTGGGCGGACTGGAAGCGTGGCGAGGTCAATCTCGTCTGCATGCCGCTCTTCCACGTCGCGGGCGTCAATATCGGTCTCATCGGCCATGTTCACGGCACGAAGAACATCATCCTGAAAGATGTCGATCCGCAGGCGATCCTGAAGCTGATCGAAACCGAGAAAATCAATATCGCCTTCATGGTGCCGGCGGTGATCCTGTTCCTGCTGCAGCAGCCGAACATCAAGTCCGTCGACGTCTCGTCGGTCCGCCAGATCCTCTATGGCGCGTCGCCGATCGCGGAAGACGTGCTGAAGCAGGCGCAGGCGACCTTCAATGCCGGCTTCATCCAGCTTTACGGCCTCACCGAAACGACGGGCGGCGCGACCTATCTGCCGCCGCATGCGCATGATCCGGCCAAGGGCAAGCTCCGCTCCTGCGGGATTTCCTATCCGAACATGGAAATCCGCGTCGTCGACGAGAAGGGCAACGAGGTGCCGCAAGGCGCCGTCGGCGAGATCGTCATCCGTGGCGGCATGGTGATGAAAGGCTACTGGAACAGACCCGAGGCGACGCATGAGGCGGTGCGCGGCGGCTGGTTCCATTCCGGCGATGCGGGCTATTTCGACGCCGACGGCTATCTCTACATTCACGACCGCGTGAAGGACATGATCGTCTCGGGCGGCGAGAACGTCTATCCGGCGGAAGTCGAGAACGCGCTCTTCGGCCATCCGGCTGTCGCCGACGTTGCCGTCATCGGCGTGCCGGACGAACGCTGGGGCGAGGCGGTCAAGGCCTGCATCGTGCTGAAGCCGGGCGCGAGCGCCGACGTCGCGGAGATCATCGCCTTCGCGAAGACGCGCATCGCCGGCTACAAGGTTCCGAAGACGATCGATTTCGTGGCCGCTCTGCCGCGCAATCCTTCCGGCAAGGTATTGCGCCGCGAATTGCGCGCGCCTTACTGGGAAGGTCGCGCGCGGATGGTGAATTGACCT
>CAISYL010000258.1 GCA_903889655.1 uncultured Alphaproteobacteria bacterium
GTCCTCTTATTCTTATGTGTACGTTTTATTCGTACGCTCAACTAATTCATATGACCAAAATTAATTCGTCAAGCGGATTTGCGGCGCGCGCAAATCCGATGCTCACGACAAGGAGCAAGTGTGCCCGTAATGACGCGGAAATTAGGATGCTGATTTTTCAGCGATGCGATAGGCGCAGCGTCGTGCGCCGGCGAGGAGATGATCGACGCGCTCGACCGTGCAAGACGTGCCCAGTACTTTCTGAAATGTAACTAGCTCGGATCTGCATAGACTCTGACACGCTCGCGCGGCAGCGCAGATAGGGCAGTGATTCTCGATGAAGAGAAAACTTCCGTCTTTCTCGCGTTGCCATTCCGCCATGTAGCCTTCGCCCGCGCGAAGTTTCGCCAGCACCTCGATGCGTGCTTCGAGAGCGTCCTCGCTCATCGCGTCTTCATAATGACGTAGCGTTTCCCTCTCTCGCCGCGCGATGAGACGGTCGAGACCGGCCTCGCCGAATTCGCTTCGCACGGCATCGAGAATGTCGACGGTCATCTGCGCGTGGCTATCGGGGAAGCGGGCGTGACCTTTGGCCGTGAGAGACCAATGACGTCGTGGCCGCCCGACACCGCCAGGCCGCGTCTCCGCGACCACGAGCTCTTCGGCGGCGAGACGTTCGAGCTGCTGGCGGCTTCCCTGACGCGTAATGCCAAGCCGTGCGGCGACGTCGGCCGTCCGCGCGGGACCGCGCGTCTTCAACAGGAATAGAATCTCGTCAGCGGTCGTTTTCAAGCGGGAGGTTCTTTCCCGAACGACAACAAAGATGTTGTCAAATTGCTGCCGCAGGTTTATCACCGGATAAATTTGAAAACAAGAAGGTTGTCAAATGGCGTCGGCGGGGATCGAGGCGACCGGCTGGAAGGAAGTGCTGGGAGAGGGCCGTTTCGCCCGCTTCGCCCTCCTTTGCCTGGGGGTCTGGCTCAATGCCGCCGACGCCCTGATGACCTCCACCATCATGCCGAGCGTCGCCCGCGACATCGGTGGTTATGCCTATTTCGGCTGGTCGATTGCCGGTTACATCCTCGGTTCGATCGTCGCCGGGACGAGTGCGGGGCAGTTCTCGATGCGCTTCGGCGTGCGTCGCGCCATGGTCGTCGCGGCGTTGACCTATTCCGCCGGCTGCGTGGTCAGCGCGGCATCGCCTGAAATTGCGAGCTTCCTTCTCGGTCGGCTGCTTCAGGGCGTCGGCGCCGGCTGGGTCGTCGGCCTCTGTTATGTCGCAGTCGGGACCATGTTCCCGGAACATCTTCTCGGACGCGTGCTCGCCGCCGTCTCGGGTGTCTGGGGCATCGCCACTCTGCTGAGCCCGTTGATCGGCGGTGTTTTCGCCGAGGCGGGTATCTGGCGCTGGTCCTTCTGGCTCTTCGCCATTCAGGGCGGCGGCTTTGCGGCGGCTGCCATATGGCTTCTCGATCGGGGCGACGGCGCCCGGCTGGAGGAACCACTGCCGATCCGGCAGATCAGTGTACTGACGGCTGGAATTCTCTGTATCGCCGCCGCCGGTCTCGTTTCGGATGTCGCGCATGCATTGCTGCTCGGTTTTTCAGGGCTTTCCTTCCTCATTCTTTTCGTGCGTCTCGATGGCCGTTCGCGCGCGCCGCTGTTGCCCCGTGAGACGAGCAATCCATTGAGCACGCCTGCGGCCGGGTACATGATGATCTTCATGCTGTCGGCGGGTACGATCAGCTTCGGTGTCTATGGCTCGGCGATCATGCAGGCGCTGCACGGCAGTTCGCCGCTGGTGGCGGGTTACGTCATTGGCGTCGAGGCGATGGCCTGGTCTCTCGCCGCCATCGCCGTGGCTCATGCCGGGAACAGATGGCACTCGTCGCTCATCAGGCTCGGCGCGACGAGCATCGTCGTCGGTGTCGCCGGCCTTGCGCTCTTCATGCCGCATGGCTCGCTCGCCGACGTCATTGCATGCGCGATTTTTCTCGGCGGCGGGTTTGGCTTGTGCTGGGCTTTCGTGACGCGCCGGCTGCTGGGTAGCGTCGGGACCGCGGAGCGCGCCGTCGCCGCCTCGGCCGTACCGACCATGCAGCTTGTCGGCGGCGCGGCCGGATCGGCGGGCGCGGGCGCCATCGCGAATTTTCTGGGCTTTGCGCAAGGCATAGATGCGACGACCGCGGTTTCCGGCAGCTTCTGGCTCTTCGCCTCTTTCGTGCCCGTCGTCGCCGTCGGCTGGCTGGCCGCCTGGCGTCTCGCGCGGCTCTGAGGTCAGATCAGTCCGCGGGCAGCCAGCTCATCCTTGATGTAGGAATAATAGATCGGCGCGGCGATGACGCCCGCGACACCGAAAGCCGCCTCCATCACCAGCATCACGACGAGCATCTCCCAGGCGCGGGAACGGATCTGCGTCCCGATGATGCGCGCGTTGACGAAATATTCGAGCTTGTGCATCGCGACGAGGAAGATGAGCGAGCCGACCGCGGCAGTGGCGGAAATGCCGAGACTCACGATCACGATCACTGTGTTCGAAATGAGATTGCCGATGACGGGCAGGAGACCCGCAATGAACGTTACCGCGATCATCGTCTTCACCAACGGCAGGTGAATGCCGAACATCGGCAGGACGAAGAGAAGATAGACGCCGGTCAGCACCGTATTGAGCGCCGAGATGCGGACCTGCGCGAAGACGACGCGGCGAAAGGCTTCGCCGAGGAGTTGCGCGCGGACGAGCAGCGCACCGCGCAACGGTGGCAGGCTTGACGGCGCCGGCGCCGCTTCGCCGAGCGCGGCGAGGCCGCCGACGATCGCACCGACGACGATATGCACCAGCACGCGGCCGAAATTCTCGCCGAGGCTCTGCAGCGCGCCGGCATTCTCGCGCAACCAGTGCGACGCCTGCTTCTGCCATTCTTCGGAACTCGCAGGCAGATAATCGAGCGCCCACGGGGGAAGATAGCTTTTCGCCGCCTGCACCACGTCGGCCATCTTGCGGAGCAGAACGATGACGTTATCCGAGCTGTCGGTGAAGAGCGACGTCACGCCCATGATGCCGAAGGTGACCAGCAGAACGAAGAGGACGGAGAGCAGGGCAAGCGCCACGGCCTTTCCGCTCCGGTGCGTCAGGCCCCGGATGCGAAGCCGCGGCGCCACGACATGCACCAGTTCATAGACGAGGACGCCGGCGAGAAACGCGCCGAGCAAGCCGAGATGAAGCACGCCGACAAGCGCGATGCCCGTCAGGATTTGCGCCGCCAGCACATAGCGGCGATCATCCCCGATCTGAAAGCTCGTTGGCGCGGTCATCCCGTTCTCCCGTGGCCTGGTCCGCCTGCGCCCGGCGTAGCGGAGATCATACAATCGCCGCCGCTTTCAGCCTACAGTCATTCCGGCCGCGCCGGCGGTCTGGTATCGCGATCGACGAATTATGTGAGGCGATCATGGATGATGAGTGGAACATCTTTCCGTCCTATAGCAGGACGGAGGTCGTCGCGGATGCGGTTATCCACGTGCTGGGTGTCGCGCTCGGGATATGCGCCGTCGTCTGGCTCCTTTCGTCCTCATGGCGCATCGCGCTGCCGGGCGTCCGGCCGAGTCTGGCAATCTACGGCTTCGGCCTGATCGGCATGTTGGGCGCATCGGCCGCCTACAACATGACGCCGTCTGGCCGTATGAAGGAGGTGCTGCGCCGCCTCGATCACGCAATGATCTACGTGATGATCGCCGGCAGCTACACGCCCTTCGCGCTTATCGCGGTAGGCGGGCCGCTCGGCACGGCCCTCTGCGCCGTCGTCTGGTCGGCGGCGCTTGCCGGCATCGTTCTCAAACTCGGTTTTCCGCGACGCTTCGAATGGGTCGGCTTCGGCCTTTATCTCGGCATGGGCTGGATGATCGTTGCGGTGATCGACCGTGTTTTCGCGGCGCTTTCCGGCCTGAGCTTCGTGCTGCTGGTCGTGGGTGGGGTAATCTACACATTGGGATCCGGCATTCACCTGATGGAGCGGCTGCGCTTCCATAACGCCATCTGGCACGCACTCGTGCTCGTCGCCGCCGGCGCGCATTTCGTCGCGATAGCCGGACAGTTCGCCTTCGTTGCCTGAGCGTCCGGGGCGGCCGACATTGCCCGTCCCTCCATGATCGGCTAGAAGAAGCCCCGCATCTTTTTCCGAAATCGAGAGCGACGACGCATGGCTTCCTATCAGTACGTCTATGTCATGGACCGGCTGTCCAAGACCTATCCAGGTGGCAAGCAGGTCCTGAAGGACATTCGCTTGTCGTTCCTGCCGGGCGTCAAGATCGGCGTCGTCGGCCTCAACGGTGCCGGCAAGTCGACGCTGCTGCGCATCATGGCGGGCACCGACAAGGACTTCACCGGCGAAGCCTGGGCCGCCGAAAGCGCACGCATCGGCTATCTCGCGCAGGAACCGCAGCTCGACGCGTCGAAAGACGTCCTCGGCAACGTGATGGACGGCGTGAAGGAAAAGAAGGCGCTGCTCGACCGCTACAACGAGATCGCCGTCAACTATTCCGATGAGACGGCCGACGAGATGTCGAAGCTGCAGGACATCATCGACGCACAGAACCTCTGGGATCTCGACAGTCAGGTCGAAATGGCAATGGATGCGCTGCGTTGCCCTGAAGGCGATGCGGAAGTAGCGAAACTCTCGGGCGGCGAAAAGCGCCGCGTCGCGCTCTGCAAGCTGCTCCTCGAAGGTCCCGACCTTCTGCTCCTCGACGAACCGACCAACCATCTCGACGCGGAGTCGGTCGCCTGGCTGCAGAACTATCTGAAGGAATACAAGGGCACCGTCGTCCTCGTCACTCATGACCGCTACTTCCTGGACAACGTGACCGGCTGGATTCTCGAACTGGATCGCGGTTCGGGCATTCCCTATGAAGGCAATTACTCGTCCTGGCTCGAGCAGAAACAGAAACGGCTCGAACAGGAAGGCCGTCAGGAAGAGGCGACGCAGCGCACGCTTTCCCGCGAACTCGAATGGATCAGGCAGAGCCCCAAGGCGCGCCAGGCCAAGAGCAAGGCGCGTATCCGTGCCTATGACGATCTTCTCGCTGAAGCCGGCAAGCAGCAGGACGGCAAGGCGCAGATCATCATTCCGGCGGGCCCGCGTCTCGGCGGCGTCGTCGTCGAGGCGGACCATCTTTCCAAGGCCTTCGGCGACCGTCTGCTGATCGACGATCTCTCGTTCCAGCTACCGCCGGGCGGCATTGTCGGCGTCATCGGTCCGAACGGCGCCGGCAAGACGACGCTTTTTCGCATGCTGACCGGTCAGGACAAGCCGGATACCGGAACCTTGAAGGTCGGCGACACGGTCGTGATGGGCTATGTCGATCAGAGCCGCGACGATCTCGATCCGGGCAAGAATGTCTGGGAGGAAATCTCGGGCGGCACCGACATCATCGAACTCGGCAAGATCACCATGCCGAGCCGTGCCTATGTAGGTGCCTTCAACTTCAAGGGCAGCGATCAGCAGAAAAAGGTCGGCTTGCTGTCGGGCGGTGAGCGCAACCGCGTCCATCTCGCCAAGATGCTGAAATCCGGTGCGAATCTGTTGCTCCTCGACGAACCGACCAACGATCTCGACGTCGATACGCTGCGCGCGCTCGAAGACGCTCTCGTCGCCTTTGCCGGCTGCGCCATCGTCATCAGCCATGATCGCTGGTTCCTCGATCGCATTGCGACCCACATGCTCGCTTTCGAAGGCGACAGCCATGTCGAGTGGTTCGAGGGCAACTATCAGGAATATGAGGAAGACAAGAAGCGCCGGCTGGGCGCGGCGGCGGAGATTCCGCACCGGATCAAATACAAGCGCTTCAGCCGCTGATCCCCGGCTTCCACAAACAAAAACGGCGCGGAAAGCGATTTCCGCGCCGTTTGCGTATCGAAGAGAGGGTTTACTGAACCGACGAGCCGCCGGTTGTCGCCGCTGTCGGCGGCAGCTTGCCTTGCTCGGCGTCGGCGATCTGGCCCTTCAGGTGATCGAGCAGGGCGCTGAAGTCTCCATTGTGATTGTTGATGACGGAGGTGAAGGCCGAGCGCTGCTCCTGCGCCAGCCACACGCCGACAACGTTCACGTCGAACAGCTTGTAGCCGCCGTCCTTCTTCAGTAGCCACCACGTCACCTTCACCGGTTCACGGCCATTGGTGAAGTTGATCTGGCTCTGCACGAGAACCTGGGTGTCGCCCTTGAGCTGCGAACCCGTGATCGTCAATTTCTCGTCGTGATAGTCGGAGAGGCGCGTCACATAAACTTTGACGACGAAATTGTTGAAGAGTTTGACGTACTCATCCTTCTGCGGCGGCGTTGGCGTACGCAGAAACTGGCCGAGGCAGAACGCGGCAATCCTCGGCATGTCCGCAGTCTTGTCGAGCAGCGCGCTGAATTGCGCCTCGCGGGCCGAACGGTCGGCGCTCTTGTCGCTGATGATCTGGATCGCTTGCTGCGAAACGTCTCCCACCCACTTTTCGGCAGCGGGATCGGCATTCGCGGCCAGCGCGGGGGTCGACAGGGCGGATGCGGCGAGTGCAACGCAGAACGCAACGGGGGCGACAGCGGATCGCATGAAGCTAAAGGGGCTCATGGCCTGATCTCCTGCAGACAAAACGCAAAGCTGACATTGGGTGTCGGCGACACCGAACGGACTGTTGCTCCTATTTCTTAGGAGCAACAGCCTGGGGTTCGTTTGTGTCGAAATTTAGATTGTCGATATCCGGCAGGCTCTCCTGACTGACATCGCCATTCGCGATTTCGTTCGCGCGGCTCTGACGATAGAGGCTGCGCACGGTCGCGTAGTAATCGACCGAAGTGCGCTCGATCTGATCGAGCGTCGCGAGATTGCGTGAGCGCACGTCGATGCCGTTGAGGACGAACCGCGTGACCGGAACGGTGTACGGACCATTCCAGTAAACATAGGTGAGCGGATCGAAGAACTGATCGACAGCGAAGCCGGCGAGATCGCGGGGCGGCGAGGGGCCCAGCACCGGCAGGAAGAGATACATGCCCTCAGGCGTACCCCAGGTCGCGAGCGTCTGGCCGAAATCCTCGCGGTGCTGCGGATAGCCCCAGCCCGTCGCCGGATCGAAAAGGCCGAGTACGCCGACCGTCGTGTTGATGCCGAACCGCTTGACCGTGATGCCCGCGCGGTCCCAGTTGCCCTGCAGCGAGTCGTTCGCGAGGATCACCGGTGCATCGAGATTGTCGAGGAAGTGGCGAATGCTGTTGCGCGCGGGATCCGGCACCACGCCCTGGTACCAGGTCGCGACCGGCTTGATGAGGATGATGTCGAAGAAGCGGTTGAGCTCAAAGAAGTAGCGGTTCAGCGGCTCGACCGGGTCGTTGGTTTCTTCATAGGCCTGTACCGCCGCCTTGTTGGACGGGTCGGGACGCGTCGCGCAAGCCGCAAGCGCAACGATCAGCATGATGCAGGCCGCCTTTACGCCTGCATTCGCTATCCGGGCCGTTACAGTCATCATGTTCCCATACTTCTTTTCATCGAACCGGCTTGCAACGCCGGTATTCAGCTCAGCCTCGACCTTCGCCGAGACTCAGGTTCCGGCGCCAGGCGCTTACAGGGTCAAACTGATTCCGTATTGCCGCCGCCCGATCCGAAGGTTCTGTCAGAATTGAACATATCGCTTAACGCCGCGTGAACCGAGACCGGAGCCCGCGCGATAGGGGTGGACCTTCGAAATCCATCTGACATCTAGGTATCACACAGCCCGGACATTAACCAGATAACGGCCCGAAACCGCTGCGAGGATCACGCAATGGTGTTGCCGAAAAGCTGCGACATTGGGTGCAATTCGCTATTGAGTTTACATATAAAGATATGTTTATATGATATTCGACGTTTGTAGCGAGGCGGATGCGACATGGAAGAGCTTTTGACAGGCCTGAGAGCAGCAGGGGAGCCGACGCGGCTTCGTCTGCTTGCGATTCTGGCCCGGAGCGAGCTTACCGTGACCGAGCTTACGCAGATACTCAGGCAGAGCCAGCCCAGGGTCAGCCGCCATTTGAAGCTGATGTGCGAAGCGGGTCTGCTGGACCGCTTTCGGGAAGGAAGCTGGGTCTTCTACCGGCGCGCCCATGCTGGCGCCGGCGCGAAGCTCGCCGGCTTGCTGACCGGGCTTATGCCCGCCGGCGACGCGGCCATCGCCCGCGATCTCGAGAGGCTCGAAGCCGTACGCGCCGGACGGGCGGAACGGGCGGCGGAGTTCTTCCGCGCCAATGCCGAGCAGTGGAACCGGATCCGCTCGCTCTATGTTCCGGAGGCTGAAGTCGAGGCGGCCTTGCTCGACCTGGGCGCCCGCCACAAGGTCGGCACGCTGGTCGATCTGGGCACGGGCACGGGCCGCATCCTTGAACTGGTTGGGCCGCAGGCTGAAACCGGTATCGGCATCGACCTGAGCCCCGAAATGCTCGGTTTCGCTCGTGCACATCTTGAACAAAACGGTATCGAGCATTGCTCGGTCCGGCAGGGCGATCTTTACGACCTGCCCTTACAAGACGAAACGGCCGACCTCGTGACATTGCATCAGGTATTGCATTATCTCGACGATCCGGCTGCGGCCGTTGTGGAAGCCGCGCGTGTGCTCAAACCGGATGGGCGATTGTTGATCGCCGACTTCGCTCCGCATGATCTCGATTTCCTGCGCGAGGAACAGGCCCATCGCCGTCTCGGTTTTGCGGAAGATGAAGTGAAAAGCTGGCTCGCACAGGCCGGGCTCGACCTGAAGGATGTGCGGGAGCTGCCGCCCGGAGGCGGTGAAACGGCGAAACTGACAGTCGTGATCTACGCGGCCGACAAGCCGGGCGCAGGCGCCACCGAGAAGCGCCACGCCGGAGAAAAGCAATTGCGGGGAGTGCAGGGATGAGCGGACAGGACACCAGAACCGAAAGCGGCCGCACGCGCGTCTCTTTTGAGTTCTTCCCGCCTAAGACGCCGGAGATGGAAGAGACCTTATGGCGCTCTATCCGCCGGCTCGAGCCTCTGCGTCCGGAATTCGTCTCGGTCACCTATGGCGCAGGCGGTTCGACGCGCGAACGCACTCATGCGACGGTGAAGCGCCTCGTGCAGGAGACGACGCTGACGCCGGCTGCGCATCTCACCTGTGTCGGTGCGACCCGCGACGAGGTGAACGACGTCATCCGCAGCTACTGGGAAGCGGGTGTGCGCCACATCGTGGCGCTGCGCGGCGATATGCCTGAGCTGGGTGCCGCCTATCGCGCCCATCCGCAGGGCTATCAGTCTACGCCGGACCTCATCAAGGGCATCAAGAGGATCGGAGATTTCGAGGTGAGCGTCAGCGCTTATCCCGAAGGTCACCCGGATTCGGAATCTTTCGCCGCCGACATCGAACTCCTGAAGCGCAAGGTCGATGCCGGCGCGACCCGCGCGATCACGCAATTTGCCTTCGACACGGAGCGCCATGCGCGCTTTCTGGAAGAGGTCTGGAAGGCGGGCATCAAGGTGCCGGTCGTTCCCGGCATCATGCCCACGACGAACTTCAAGGGCACCAGGCGCATGGCGGAACGTTGCGGCGCCAGCATTCCGAAATGGCTCGATGATTATTATATAGGTCTCGATGACGACCTCGAGACGCGCAAGTTGATTGCGGCCTATGTCGCGGCGGAGCAGGTGAACCGCCTGCGCGCCTATGGCTTCGACCGCTTCCATTTCTACACGTTGAATCAGGCCGATCTCACCTTCGCGATCTGCCACGTGATCGGGCTCCGTCCCGAGCGCGTCGCCGTACTGGCCGAGTGAGTGAGAGAAAGGACCGCACCATGACCAGAGATGCCAAAAATCGGGAAGAGCGCATTGCCAGGCTGAAAGAAGAGATCGCGGAGCGCGTCCTCGTGCTCGACGGCGCCATGGGTACGATGATCCAGGGCTACAAGCTCACGGAAGCCGACTTCCGGGGCGAACGCTTCAAGGATCATCCGGTCGATCTGAAGGGCGACAACGAACTTATTTCGCTCGTCCGCCCCGACATCCTGCGCGAAATCCATCTCGAATATTTCCGTGCCGGCGCCGACATCGCCGAGACGAACACCTTCAGCGCCACCGTCATCGCCCAGGCCGACTATCATCTGGAGTCCGTGGCCTATGAAATGAATGTTGCCAGTGCCCGCATAGCGCGCGAAGCGGCCGACATCGCCGAGAGCGAGACGCCGGGCCGCGTCTGCTACGTCGCGGGCGTGCTCGGGCCCACGAACCGCACGGCCTCGATCTCGCCCAAGGTCAACGATCCGGGCTTCCGGAACGTCAGCTTCGACCAGCTCCGCGACGCCTATAAGGAAGCGACGCGCGGCCTTATCGAAGGCGGCGCTGACATCATTCTGGTCGAGACGATTTTCGACACGCTGAACGCCAAGGCCGCGCTTTTCGCCGTCGAGGAAGTCTATGACGAACTCGGGATCGAGCTGCCGGTCATGATCTCCGGCACGATCACCGACATGTCGGGCCGGCTCCTCTCGGGGCAGACACCGGAAGCCTTCTGGAATTCGGTCTCCCATGTGAAGCCGCTTTCGATCGGGCTCAATTGTGCGCTGGGTGCGAAGGAAATGCGCCAGCATGTCGACACGCTGGCGCGCGTCGCCAATGTGCGCGTCAGCGCGCATCCGAACGCGGGTCTGCCGAACGAAATGGGCGAATACGACGAGAGCCCGGAGCATATGTCGCATCTCGTCGGTGAATTCGCGACGTCGGGTATCGTCAACATCGTCGGCGGCTGCTGCGGCACGACGCCTGCGCATATTCACGCCATTGCCGAAGCGGTGAAGGGCGTGAAGCCGCGCGAGATTCCCGAGATCGAGCCGCGTCTTCGCCTGTCCGGTCTCGAAGCCTTCACGGCGCCCTGAGTTTTAGAAAAGAAACGTCATGACCAATCTCTCGGCCAACTTCATCAATATCGGTGAGCGTACCAACGTCACCGGTTCGGCCAAATTCAAGAAACTGATCGTCGAGGGTCGCTTCGACGAGGCGCTTTCCGTCGCCCGCCAGCAGGTCGAGAACGGCGCGCAGGTCATCGACATCAACATGGACGAGGGCATGCTCGACAGCGAGCAGGCGATGGTCACTTTCCTGAACCTGATCGCCGCCGAGCCCGACATCGCCCGCGTGCCGATCATGATCGACTCGTCGAAATGGTCGATCATCGAGGCTGGCCTCAAATGTGTGCAGGGCAAGGCGATCGTCAATTCGATCAGCCTCAAGGAAGGCGAGGAAGCCTTCCTTGAGCATGCCCGCAAGCTGCGCCGCTACGGCGCGGCGACCGTTGTCATGGCCTTCGACGAAGACGGGCAGGCGGACACGGCGGAGCGCAAATTCGCGATCTGCGAGCGTTCCTACAATCTGCTGGTCGACAAGGTCGGCTTCCCGCCGCAGGACATCATCTTCGATCCGAATATCTTCGCCGTCGCGACAGGCATCGAGGAACACAACAATTACGGCGTCGAATTCATCGAGGCGACGAAGCGCATTCGCCAATGCCTGCCCTATGCGCATGTCTCCGGCGGCGTGTCGAACATCTCGTTCTCCTTCCGTGGCAACGAGCCCGTGCGCGAGGCGATGCATTCGGTGTTTCTTTACCACGCCATTCAGGCGGGCATGGACATGGGCATCGTCAATGCCGGTCAGCTCGCGATCTATGACGAGATCGAACCGGAACTGCGCGAGCGCGTCGAGGATGTGATCCTCAACCGCCGGCCCGACGCGACCGAGCGCCTGCTGGAAATCGCCGATCGCTTCAAGGGCGAGGCCGGCAAGAAGAAGGAAGAGGACCTCTCCTGGCGCGAATTGCCTGTGAAGGAACGCCTGACCCATGCGCTGGTGAAGGGCATCAATGCCTTCATCGAGGAAGACACCGAGGCTGCGCGCCGCGAAGCCACGCGCCCGCTCGACGTCATCGAAGGCCCGCTGATGGACGGCATGAATGTCGTTGGCGATCTATTCGGCTCGGGCAAGATGTTCCTGCCGCAGGTGGTGAAATCCGCCCGCGTGATGAAGCAGGCCGTCGCCTATCTGATGCCCTTCATGGAAGAGGAGAAGCGTCTGACCGGCGCCACGCAGAAGCAGGCCGCCGCCAAGATTCTGATGGCGACGGTGAAGGGCGACGTACATGACATCGGCAAGAACATCGTCGGCGTCGTTCTGCAGTGCAACAATTTCGAGGTGATCGATCTCGGCGTCATGGTGCCGGCGGCGAAGATCCTCGAAACGGCGCGCGCGGAAAAGGTCGACGTGATCGGGCTTTCAGGCCTCATCACGCCGAGCCTCGACGAGATGTGCCATGTCGCGGCCGAGATGGAGCGCGAGGGCTTCGATATTCCGCTGCTGATCGGTGGCGCCACCACGAGCCGCATCCACACCGCCGTGAAGGTCCATCCGAATTACAAGCGCGGGCAGGCGATCTATGTCACTGACGCGAGCCGCGCTGTTGGCGTCGTTTCGAACCTGATTTCGACAACGGCGAAAGAAAAATTCGTCGCCGACATTCGTGACGAATACGCGAAAATGGCAACGGCCCATGCGAATGCGCGCAACACGAAGGAGCGCCAGACCCTTATCGGCGCGCGCGAGAAACGTCTCGCGATCGACTGGACGGGTTACAAGCCGACGAAGCCGTCTTTCCTTGGCACCAAGGTCTTCGAGGATTATCCGCTCGAACAGCTCGTTCCCTATATCGACTGGACGCCTTTTTTCGCGACTTGGGAGCTGGCGGGCCAATATCCGCAAATCCTGAAAGACGACAAGATGGGCGAGGCCGCGCAGGCGCTCTTCGACGACGCGCAGGAAATGCTCGCCCAGATGGTCGGTGAGAAATGGCTGAAGGCGTCGGCCGTCATCGGCTTCTGGCCGGCGAACCAGATCGGCACCGACGATATCGAACTCTACACCGACGACAGCCGCAAGGAGCGCTTGACGGTGCTGCATTCGCTGCGCCAGCAGATGTCGCGCGGCAAATCCGACCGCGCCAACATGGCGCTCGCCGATTTCATCGCGCCGAAGGAAACCGGCATCGCCGACTATATCGGCGGTTTCGCCGTGACGTCGGGTCATGGCGAGGACGCGGTCGCCAGGCGTTTCGAGGAAAAGAACGACGACTACAAGGCGATCCTCTCGAAGGCGCTGGCGGACCGCCTGGCCGAAGCCTTTGCCGAACATCTGCATGCGCGCGTGCGCCGCGAATTCTGGGGTTATGCGAAGGATGAGCAGCTTTCGAACGCGGAGCTGATCGCCGAGAAATATCAGGGCATCCGTCCGGCGCCCGGCTACCCGGCTCAGCCCGACCACACGGAGAAGCGCACACTCTTCGATCTGCTGGACGCGGAGAAGGCGGCGGGCATCAAACTTACCGAAAGCTTCGCCATGTGGCCGGGCGCTGCCGTCAGCGGCCTCTACTTCAGCCACCCGCAATCGGAATATTTCGGTGTCGGCCGCATCGAGCGCGATCAGGTGAAGGATTACGCCGCGCGCAAGGGCATGACGCTCGCCGAATGCGAGCGCTGGCTCGCACCGATCCTCAACTACACGCCGGGTTCGGAGCCGGACGAGGCGGCGGCGTAATCAGCGCACCGCCTTCGCCCATTTCTCTGCCCAGATCGTCAGCGGCGTGAATTGCGCGAGCAATTCGCGCCCGAGCGGCGTCGGCGTATAGCCGTCGTCGACGAGATCGAGCAGAGCGGCCTCCCGCAAATCCGAAAGCCGCTGGTTGAGCACGCTCGGGCTGATGCCGCCGCAGGCTTCCTGCAAGCCGCGGAAGGTGAGGGGCGCCCCCCGCAATTCCCAGAGAATGCGCAAGACCCAGCGCCGTCCCACCAGGTCGAGCAGCGCCATGATCGGCCGGCCGGTGGTCGAGCCGCGCACCGCGGAGCCGGGTTTGGGAATCTTCTGTTTCATCGCCGCAGAATAGCCCTTGCGCTACGAAAACAGAAGCATATGTTGATCGCTACGAAAACCGTAGCATTGGAGAGGCGACATGAGATCACGGATCGACCCGGCGCCGCAGCCCTACGAGCCCGATATGGAGGAGACGCTGGCAAGGCTCATGCCCGATGGCGTCGAGCCGCTTGTCCTGTTCCGCACGTTGGCGCGGAGCCCGCGCCTTTTTCGCCGTTTCATGGCAGGCGGACTGCTTGACAAGGGGGCGATCACGCTCCGCGAGCGCGAAATCGCGATCGATCGCGCCTGCGCCCGCTGCGGCGGCGAATATGAATGGGGCGTGCACATCGCACTCTTCGCCGAGGCGGTCGGTTTCGGACCGGACGAAGTTCGGACGACGGTCATGGAAGGAGCGGAGGCCGAGTGCTGGATGGCGCGCGAACGACTGATCGTCCGGCTTGTGGATCAACTCCACGACACGTCGACAATCGACGACGTGCTATGGGCGGAACTCGCCGCCGAATTCGGGGACGAACAACTCCTCGAATTCATCATGCTGGCGGGTTTCTATCACATGGTGTCGTTCGTCGTGAACGCGACGCGCCTACCGCCCGAGACTTACGCGGTGCGGTTCCCGGCAGGTGCGTAGCAACGGAGAGTTAGAAGACGCCCATCGTGATCGCGCCGACAAAAAGGAAAGCGAGACAGGTCGCTACGTAACCGACTTTCGTTGACAAGGTCATCATGGCCTCCCGAGAGTGGTCGTTGTCGCTGGGGTCGCTGTTCGTGAGTCTGTCCGGACTGTGATCGCGTGCAAGCGCAATTGTGGCTGCGTCGTGATCGCCACATTGTGTCCCCATTGCACAGGCTGAAAAACGCCGGATTCCGCCGTGATCGGCGGCACTGTGCCCGGCGGGCCATGTGCCAAAAAGCACCTGTGGAAGAATTCCAGTGTGCATCGACTCGAAGTCGTGACATTTCACAAGTCGAACGAGCCAAATCCGCCGCCGCCAGGTGTGCGGATGACGATCGCATCGCCCGCCAGGGTCTCGATCTGATCCGAACCTGACAATTTTTCTTCCGTTCCGTCAGCATGCAGAAGCGCATTTTCTCCGAGCATTGCGTCGCTGCCGCCGGCGAGACCGAAAGGCGGCACGATACGGTGTGTAGAGAGGATTGAAACCGTCATCGGTTCGCGGAAACGGATCGTCCGCACCGCGCCGTCGCCACCCTTATGCAATCCCGCGCCGCCGGAGCCGCGACGGATCGCGAATTCCTCGAGGATCACGGGAAAGCGCCATTCAAGAACTTCCGGATCGGTGAGGCGCGAGTTGGTCATATGCGTATGCACGGCATCGGCGCCGTCGAAATCGGGTCCTGCACCTGCGCCGCCGCAGATCGTCTCGTAATATTGATACCGCGCATTGCCGAAGGTGAGATTGTTCATCGTCCCTTGCGCCGAGGCCATGACGCCGAAAGCCCCGAACAGCGCATCGGTCACCGCCTGGCTCGTCTCGACATTGCCGCCGACGACCGCCGCCGGATGGCGGGGCGACAGCATCGTCCCGTCGGGAATGACGATCTCCAGTGGTTTAAGGCAGCCTTCGTTCAGCGGAATGTCGTCATCGACCATGCAGCGGAAGACATAGAGCACCGCCGCGCGGGCGACGGAGGACGGCGCGTTGAGATTGGTGGCGAGCGTCGGGCTGGTGCCGGTAAAATCGATCCGCGCCTCGCGCGCGGTGCGGTCCACCGTCACTGCCACCTTGATGACGGAGCCATCGTCCATCTTCTGCTCGAAGCGTGCGTCCTTGAGCCTGCCGATCACGCGGCGAACGCTTTCCTCGGCATTGTCCTGAACGTGGCGCATATAAGCCTCGACCACGTCGAGCCCGAACTGCGCGACCATTTTGCGAAGTTCCTGCGCGCCTTTTTCGCAGGCCGCGATCTGTGCGCGGAGATCGGCAATGTTCTGGTCGGGATTGCGGGCCGGGTAGAGGCCGCTGCCGAGCAGCGCCCGCATTTCAGCCTCGCGAAATCGCCCGCCTTCGATCAGCCGGAAATTGTCGATGAGGATGCCTTCTTCCTCGACGGACTTCGAATGCGCCGGCATCGATCCCGGCGAGATGCCGCCGATGTCCGCGTGGTGCCCGCGTGCGGCGACATAAAAGAGCCGCTCGCGCGCCGCCTCGTCGTAAACCGGAGCAACCACCGTCACGTCGGGCAGATGCGTGCCCCCATTATAAGGCGCGTTGAGCACGAAGACGTCGCCGGGGCCCATATCCGCATTCTGCTCGATTACCGCGCGCACGCTGGCGCCCATGGAACCGAGATGCACCGGCATGTGCGGCGCGTTGGCGACGAGCCCGCCGGCGCGGTCGAAAACGGCGCAGGAGAAATCGAGCCGCTCCTTGATATTGACGGAATAGGCGGTCTTCTCGAGCGTGAAGCCCATCTGTTCGGCAATCGACATGAAGAGATTGTTGAAGATCTCAAGCATGACCGGATCGGCATCGGTGCCGACGGCGTGAATGCGGGCCTTGGCCTCGCGACGCGTCAGCAGCACGTGATCGAGCTTCGTTACTTCGGCCTGCCAGCCGGGCTCGACCACGATGGTCTGGTGCGGTTCGATGATGATGACTGGACCGGTAAGTGCGTCTCCCGGTGCCAGCGTCTCGCGAAGATAGACGGGCGCGTCATGCCACGCGCCTTCGCTGAAAAAGCGCGTCCAACACGTGGGTAAGGCCTCGCCCTTCTCCCGCAATCCGACGCGCAGGTTCTCGGAGACCTCGGCGTCGCGGCCGACCAGA
>CAISYL010000259.1 GCA_903889655.1 uncultured Alphaproteobacteria bacterium
GGGCTTCTTCTTCGCGACGGTCTTCTTCGCGACGGTCTTCTTCACGGTCTTCTTCGCAGCCGGCTTCTTGGCCACTGCCTTCTTCGCAGCGGGCTTCTTCTTGGCAGCCGGCTTCTTCTTCGCGGCCGTCGTCTTGGCGGCGAGCTTCTTCACAGTCTTCTTCTTCGCAGCCGTCTTCTTGGCGGCGGGCTTCTTGGCCGCCGGCTTCTTGGCGGCGGGTTTCGCTTTAGCTTTCGTAGCCATGTTTCTCTAGCTCCTGATGTGCCATTATCGTTGGCGACAATCCATTGAACTCGCAACGCACACACTTGACGCGCCCTCGTACCCCTCAGGCGCGTAAATAATATGAGCGCGGTCAATCGCGTCTGCAACACAGTGTTGCATTTTTGTGCAAGCGCGTTCGTCCCACTCTCACCGGAAAGTGGTTGACAAAAGGTTCATCGGATGTCGCAAAAAATTCGTCAGCCTTCGGAGGAAAGCCCCAATTTGCGCGCGAGGATTTCGTTGACGACTTGCGGATTTGCCTTGCCAGACGTGGATTTCATGACTTGTCCGACAAACCATCCCGCGAGAGACGGTTTTGCTTTCGCCTGTTCGACCTTGTCGGGATTTGCGGCGATGACCGCATCGATTGCCGCCTCGATCGCGGTCGTATCGGTCACCTGACGCAGACCTTCTTTTTCGACGATTTCAGCCGGGTCGCCGCCCGTTTTGTACATTGATTCGAAAATCTGCTTCGCGATTCGCCCGGAGATGGTGCCGTCCGCGATCAGATCGATGAGCTTTCCGAGGTGCTCCGCACTCACCGGAGACGTCTCGATCGAGTGTCCTTCGCGGTTCAAAGCGCCGAACAATTCGACCGTCACCCAGTTCGATGCGAGCTTCGCGTCGCGCCCCTTCGCCACCGCTTCGAAGAAGTCGGCGGTCGCCTTTTCGCCGACGAGAACCGTCGCGTCATAGGCGGAAAGACCGAACTCGGAGATCAGACGCGCCTTCTTGTCGTCCGGAAGTTCCGGCAACCGCGCCTTGATCGCGTCGACGTCGGCCTGCTTCAGTTCCAGCGGCAGGAGATCGGGATCGGGGAAGTAGCGGTAGTCATGCGCCTCTTCCTTCGAGCGCATCGAACGCGTTTCACCCGCCTTCGGATCGAAAAGCCGCGTCTCCTGAACGATCTTGCCGCCCTCTTCCAGGATTTCGATCTGGCGGCGCGCCTCGTATTCGATCGCCTGGCCGATGAAACGGATCGAGTTCACGTTCTTGATCTCGCAGCGTGTGCCGAGCGGCCCGCCGGGTTTGCGCACGGAGACGTTAACGTCCGCGCGCAGGCTGCCTTCTTCCATGTTGCCGTCGCAGGTGCCGAGGTAACGCAGGATCGTTCTGAGCTTCGTCACGTAAGCCTTTGCTTCGTCGGCCGAACGCATGTCCGGCTTTGAAACAATTTCCATCAGCGCGACGCCCGAACGATTGAGGTCGACATGGCTCGCCGCCGGCCCGAGATCGTGAATGCTCTTGCCCGCATCCTGTTCGAGATGCAGGCGTTCGATGCCGATGACTTCCGAACGGCCGCCCGCAAGGTCGATCACGATCTCGCCTTCGCCGACGACCGGGTTCTTGAACTGCGAGATCTGGTAGCCCTGCGGCAGGTCCGGGTAGAAATAGTTCTTCCGGTCGAAGATCGAACGCAGATTGATCTGCGCCTTGAGGCCGAGGCCGGTCTTCACCGCCTGCTCGACGCAATAGCGGTTGATGACGGGCAGCATGCCCGGCATCGCCGCGTCGACGAAGCTCACCTGCGTGTTCGGCTCCGCGCCGAACTCCGCCGAGGCGCCGGAAAAGAGCTTTGCCTTCGACGTCACCTGCGCGTGGACTTCGAGACCGAGCACGATCTCCCAGTCGCCGGTCATGCCCTTGATCAGATCTTCGCTGCGGGGTTCGCGGTTGCGCATCACGATCATGCCCTCCACCAGACTGCCGGTTCGGCCTTGAACTGAGCCGCTTCCTCGAGCGCGTAAGCCACGCGGAACAATGTTTCTTCGTCGAAGGTCTTGCCGATGAGCTGCAAGCCAAGCGGCAGCCCGTCGCTCGACAGTCCCGCCGGCACCGATATCCCCGGCAGGCCGGCGAGGTTCACCGTCACCGTGAAGACGTCGTTCAGGTACATCGACAGGGGATCGGCGGTCTTCTCGCCGATGCCGAAGGCCGCCGACGGCGCCGTCGGCGTCAGCAGCACGTCGCACTTCGTGTAGGCCTCGGCGAAGTCGCGCGCGATCAGCGTGCGCACCTGCTGGGCCTTGAGGTAATAGGCGTCGTAATAGCCCGCCGACAGAACATAGGTGCCGATCAGCACGCGGCGGCGGACTTCCGCGCCGAAACCGGCGGCGCGGGTCTTCTCGTACATGTCGGTGATGTCCTTGCCCTCGACGCGGAGCCCGTAGCGGACGCCGTCATAGCGCGCGAGGTTCGAGGAACATTCGGCCGGTGCGACGATGTAATAGGTCGGCAGCGCATATTTGGTATGCGGCAGGCTGACATCGACGATCTCGGCGCCCGCCGCCTTCAGCCAGTCGATGCCTTTCTGCCAGAGCGCGTCGATCTCGGCCGGCATGCCGTCGACGCGGTACTCCTTCGGAATGCCGACGCGAAGCCCCTTCAGGCTCTGGCCGAGCGCCGCCTCGTAATCCGGCACCGGACGGTCGACGCTGGTCGAGTCCTTGTCGTCATAGCCCGCCATCGAGCGCAGCATGATGGCCGCATCGCGCACGTCGCGGGCGATCGGCCCCGCCTGGTCGAGCGACGAGGCGAAGGCGACGATGCCCCAGCGCGAGCAGCGCCCATAGGTCGGCTTGATGCCCACGGTGCCGGTGAAGGCCGCCGGCTGGCGGATCGAGCCGCCAGTGTCGGTCGCCGTCGCCGCGAGGCAGAGCTTCGCCGCCACGGCGGAAGACGACCCGCCGGACGAGCCACCCGGAACGATCTTCGTCTCTTCGCCCTTGCGCCGCCAGGGATTGACGACCGGCCCGTAGAAGCTCGTCTCGTTGGACGACCCCATGGCGAACTCGTCATTGTTGAGCTTGCCGAGCATCACCGCCCCGTCGCGCCAAAGATTGCTCGTCACCTGCGACTCATAGGGCGGCTTGAAGCCGTCGAGGATGTGGCTGCAGGCCGTCGTCAACACGCCCTTGGTCGCGAAGAGATCCTTGATGCCGAGCGGCAGGCCTTCGAGCGCGCCGCCCTGCCCCTTGCCGAGCTTGAGGTCGGAGGCTTTCGCCATCTCGCGCGCCTCGTCGCCCGTCACGGTCACATAGGCATTCAGCGCCGCCGCCCCTTCGATCGCGCCGAGATAGGCGTCGGTCAGTTCGAGCGAGGTGAACTCTTTCTTCTTCAGCGCGTCGCGCGCGCCGGCAAGCGTCAGCTTTGTCAGGTCGGTCATGATTACTCCACCACCCTCGGCACGACATAGAACCCGTCCTCGGCCCTGGGCGCGTTCTCCGTCACTTCTTTCTGGAGGTTGCCCGCCGTCACGACGTCGTCGCGCATCTTCATGCTCATGGCGACGGCGCTGGTCATCGGCTCGACGCCCTTGGTGTCGACTTCGCCCAGTTGCTCCACCCAGTCGAGGATGGTGTTGAGTTCGCCCGCGAGCGCCGGAAGCTCATCGTCCCGGACCGCGATCCGCGCGAGCCGGGCAATGTGCCGGACCGTGTTCTGATCGACCGACATAGGCCTGCCTTTGGTTATGGTTCGGAGAGGGGCTGCCCGTCTGACCGGCTGGTCCCGAGCACCCTTGGCTACCGATCCCTTCGTGGAGGATTCGAGCGGCGAACATAACAAAGCCGGGCTACCAGCCGCAACGCCGCCTCTCTCTATATAAGGAGGTTTCAGGGGATATCATTGCGCGGTTTCGCCTCGCCGCCTATGGTCCTGACAAATAAGCAGATTTCAGGAATGGACCGGCGTTGAGCGGCAATCTGAAGACCTTGGGCGAGCTTCGGGACGCCCTGAAACGCGGTGAAAGGCTGATGGGCGTCGACCTCGGCTCGAAAACCATCGGCCTCGCGCTGTCGGACCTTTCCCTGACGGTCGCGACCCCGCTCGAGACCATCCGGCGGGCGAAGTTCACGGCGGACGCCAAACGGCTCCTCGATCTCGCCGCCGAGCATGGCGTCGGCGGGCTGATCGTCGGCCTGCCCCTCAACATGGACGGCTCGGAAGGCCCCGCCGTCCAGTCCGCCCGCGCCTTCGTCCGCAATCTCGAAAAGCTGTCGCCGATCCCGCTCGCCTTCTGGGACGAACGTCTGTCCACCGCCGCCGTCACGCGAACGTTGCTCGAGGCCGATACAAGCCGCGCACGCCGCGCCGAGGTGGTCGACAAGATGGCGGCCGCATACATTCTTCAAGGTGCGCTGGAGCGGCTGCGGACGCTCTGAATATTCGTGTCACCCCGGGCTTGTCCCGGGATGACATCTGAACCGGGGATCGGGGGATCGAACTTGTCATTGCTGACGTCAGTGCTGAAATCCAGCCTTCCGCGCGAGCAGCGCATGCTGCTCCTCCTCGTCGGCAGCTCGCTCTTCATCAACAATTACGATCTCGGCATCTTCTCCCTCGCGCTCCCGCAGATCCAGGCGTCGCTCCACATTCCCGAAAGCCAGCTTGGCCTCTATACCGGCATTGCCCGCGCCGGCGTGCTGCTCGCCTTCCCGCTCGCCTTCATGGCCGATGTCGTCGGCCGCAAGCGCCTCCTTCTCATCACCATCATCGGCATGACACTGTCGACGGTACTCTCCGCCTTCGCGCAGACCGCCATCCAGTATCTGATCCTGCAGACCTTCGCGCGCTGCTTTTCCTATGCCGAAGACATGATCTGCTACGTGATCGTCGCCGAAGAGATCGAGCCCGAGAAGCGCGGCTGGGCGCTCGGCCGGCTCGCCGCCATCGGTACGCTCGGCTATGGCCTCTCCTCCATTCTCTACGGTCAGGTCGATTCCCTGCCGCATGGCTGGCGCGATTTCTATCTCGTCGGCGCCGTCGGCCTCATCGTCATCATGCTGGCGCGCCGCAGCCTCAAGGAAACAAAACGCTTCCTCGACCTCAAGACCCGCAAGGCCGCTCAAGGCTTGCGCGCACATCTTCAGCCGATGGTCTCGCTCGTGCGCGCCTATCCCGGCCGCTTCATCGCGCTGACGGCGACGACCGCGCCTTATGCCTTTGGTATCTCGGCCGCCTTCGCCTTCATTTCGAAGTTCCTGCAGGAGACGCATGGCTATTCGCCGGCGCATGTCGGCTATCTGCAGCTCTTCGGCGGTGCACTCTCGATCCTCGGCTTCTTCGTTGCCGGCCAGATCAGCGACTTCGCCGGCCGCCGCGTCGTGCTTGGCGCCTGCATTCCGGTCGTCGTCGGGCTTTTCGTGGCCTTCTATCTGACCGGCAATCCGACGCTTCTGGTGGCAAGCTGGATCGCCTGCCTCTTTTTCTACTTCGCCTCGGAAGTGACGCTCTCGGCGCTCGGCAGCGAACTCTTCCCGACCTCCTATCGCTCGACCTCATCGGCGGCCCGCGGCGTCATCAACACGCTCTCCGGCATAGCGGGCCTCGCCGCCGAAAGCCTTCTCTACACGGTCGTCGGATCGCACGCGGTCGCAATCATCATCCTGCTCGCCATCGCACCGCTGGCGCTCATCCCGGTGATCTTCTTCCTGCCTGAAACCGCGCGGCTTTCTCTCGACGAGATTTCACCCGAGGTCGAACTCGATCTCGACACAGCACCGAAGCAGAACCCCTGACGGCAAATGCCTTGAGTGGCCTGTAAAATCGGCTAGAACGGTCGGACCTCGCCACAGCTCATAAAAACAAGGCGGGGTGAGGAACCGCTCCCGCCATGCTTGCCATCCTGACCTCGCTCGTCCCCATCTTCCTCGTCATCGCGCTCGGTTTCGCGATCCGCCGCGCCGGCTTTCCGGGCGAGGAGATCTGGCTACCGCTCGACCAGATCAACTACTACATCCTCTTCCCGGCCCTGCTGCTCGATACACTGGGCACCGCCGATCTCCGCAGCTTCGACATCTGGCCGATGGCTCTGGCTCTGGCCTGCGGCATGTTCGCAATGGTCGGCGTGCTGATGCTCTCGAAACGCTTCCT
Organism: uncultured Alphaproteobacteria bacterium; assembly: GCA_903889655.1. Taxonomy (GTDB): domain Bacteria; phylum Pseudomonadota; class Alphaproteobacteria; order Parvibaculales; family Parvibaculaceae; genus Parvibaculum. The sequence continues at coordinate 6,139 of CAISYL010000259.1, forward strand.
GCCCGTCACCGGTCCGGAATTTTCGAGCATGTTCCAGGCCGCAGCCCGCTGGAACAGCTTCGTCGCGCTGGCCTCCATCGCCTCGCTCTACGGCAAGCAGGGCGTCACCATGGCCGCCGTCTCCGTCGCCGTGCTGGTGCGGCTTGCGAACATTCTTTCCGTGACGGTGCTGACCCGCTACGCGCTCGGCCGCCGCGCGAACCCCGTCGAACTCGGCCGCCTGCTCGCGAAGAATCCGCTGATCCTCGCCTGTGCTGCCGGCATCTTCCTCAACGCGACCGGGATCGGCCTGCCCGGCCCGCTCGCCGTCACCGCGAAGATCATCGGCGACGCCTCGCTGACGCTCGGCCTCCTCGCAGTCGGCGCGGGACTGCGCATCGGGCATGTCTTCGAGGCGAAATGGATCGTGCTCTATACGAGCGCCCTGAAGCTCATCGCGATGCCCGTCATGATGATGGGCTTCTGCTTCCTCTTCGGCGTCACCGGCCTTCCCCGCCTCGTCGTTCTAATCTGCGCCGCCGTGCCGGGCGCGACCTCATCCTACGTGCTGGCCCGCCAGCTCGGCGGCCACATGGAACTGATGGCCAGTCTCATCACCGGCGGCACGATCCTCGCCGTCGCGACAATGCCGCTGATGCTGTGGGTGTTCGGGTAACACAAGCAATGCCGTCATCCCGGGCTTGTCCCGGGACCCAGGGGCCACAACTGCCGAGCCAACCGCCCCTAGATCCCGGCATAAAGCCGGGATGACATCGTAGTTTGTATCCCCTCGTCATTGCGAGCGCAGCGAAGCAATCCAGAGGCCGCAAGCACTGGATTGCTTCGGTCCTGCGGACCTCGCAATGACGAAGCCGTACAGACGCACTTCCGGATATATCGA
>CAISYL010000260.1 GCA_903889655.1 uncultured Alphaproteobacteria bacterium
CGCTAAGCAAATCGGAATGCCTGATTTGAGAGCGGAGTTATGGCGTTGGTCGGGCGGTTGCCCGAATGATGATGATCATGAATGGCATGAATTGTGGGATGTTCGGGGAGCAACAAATGCAGACATTCAAAAATTTCCGATTTGGGGAACGGCCGAGGAATTTTTGAAAAGGTTGTCTGCAGTAGAAGAGTGGAAAGCTTAAACTCCGTGGCGGCGATTTTACGGCGAAGTTCACTATGGAAGAATTTCTCAAGTCCATTTGGTTTGGAGTACCGCTCGCCGCGGCATTACTTCTCCTCGCCGCGCCCGCACTTGCCGCGTCCCCTTATGTCGGCAAATGGGCGACCGCGCCGGGGGAGTGCGAGGCCAATCCGCTGATCATGCTGGATGAGGACAATGCCGCCGGGGCGTCGTTCGGCTGCGAAAGCGCGAGCTATGCGAAGGGCGGCGACGGCTGGACGGTCAGCGCGAAGCAATGCGCGGCGGAGGGCGAGGAGGCGGCGCCGGCCGACATGACCTTCCGTATCGCTATAGATAGGGACGGCCGGCTTCAGGTCTTCTGGGACGACGGCACGCAGAGCGCGAAGCTCGTCCGCTGTCCCGGCTGAGAGTGTTTCGGCTGGGAGGCGTTCATGCCATGTCGCGCGCCTCAGGGCGCGGACGGCCCTCGCGCCTCGACGTTGCGGGCGGGCCGTCGAGGCCTCTAGCGGACGAAGGCGACGAACATCAGCGCGAAGATCACGAGCGCGACAAGGCCGCCCGCCAGTTGCGGCGCATACTGCTCCCAGAAGCTGGGGGCGATATGTTCGATCTCGTCATGGCTGCGAAGAATGGTCATGGCTTCCTCCTTGCCGCTGGCGGCGGTCCCTTGCGGGACATCCGGAAATCCACGAGGGCTTGCGCGGAAATCCGCCGCATTCGACTGTCCCTGGACGGTCGCGCGGCGCTCGTTACCCCGCAGCGTGATCCATCATCGACGAAAGCATGAGCAGGCTGAGAATGGCCCAGGCTGCAAACAGCGAAATGGCGAGCACATAGCGCACTCCGTGGCCGGTCACCCCGCCGCGCGCCTCGTCGCCCCTGTACTCATTGGCCTTGTAGATGTGAACGGACATAAGCTCCTCCCGTTCCCCGTGACAGGAAACTGAACCCGGCCGATACGCGGGGCCGGGCGGGAAGGGTCGGAGCGCCTCACGGGGCGCAGACACCCCGAACACTCAACAAAGTTAATATTATGCCTCGCGCCGGTGCTTAACAAGCGCGGCGGCGTCTGCGATCTTGGGCCACATGAACAGCCCCTCCGCTTCGGCTCCCCTCGTTGCCGCCGCCCAGCCCCTCGCCCGGGCGACTGCGCATTGGACAATCTATCTGCCGACGCTCGCGGTGGGCCTCGTCTGGCTCTGCATCTTCGCCTGGGCGGAGCTGCACAACCCGCCGCTTGCGGGCCTGCGTTCACTGGCGCTGGCGGTCGAGGCGCTGGGCGTGCCCTTGCTGCTTTCGTCGGCGGTGCTCAGGGCGCGCATTCTCACGGTCGAGATCTGGCCGCGGGGCCGTGAGGGAACGGCGGCCGCGGCCGAGCGCGAACTCGTCCTGCGGGACGGCTTTGCGCGGCCGCGCAGCCTGCGTGTCGGCGCGCCGGAGATCGCGGCGATCCGCGTCCGCCGCTCGCTGCCGCAGCGGCTCCTCGGCGGAGGCGCGCTCGATCTGAAGATGTTGTCCGGCGAGCGCGTGTTCATCGCCGATCTCGACGATCCGGAGGCGATCGCGCATGCGCTCAGGCTGGCCGCGCCGCATCATGCGCAGCCGGAACGTCTGCGCTGAACTTAAGGATGCTTCGCGCCGTAGCGCGCGAGGAACACCGCGACGATCTCGTCGATCTTCTGGTCCGCATCGTCCGGCACCTTGTAATCGGGATCGAAGAGCGCCGGCCAGACGAAGACTTCCTTCATCATGCCGCCCATGAAACCCGAGCTGAGCCAGGTGTCGTGGGGGCGCAGCCAGCCGCCTTCGATCATCCGGTCGAAAGCCGCGGCGGCATTGCCGCGCCGGCGGTCGACGAAGTCCTTGAGCATGCGCTTGCCGAGATGCGGATAGGTGCCCGACTCCGCGATGACGACCCGCATCAGCGCATTGAGGCCGTGGTCGAATTGCAGCGAGAGATAGGCGCGCGCCGCGGTGTGGAGCATCTCCGCCAGTGTCGCGCCGGGCGGACGCTTCGCGAACTCGTCCTCGACGACACGCTGGGCCTCCTCGACGATGGCGGCGAATAGCTCTTCCTTCGAGCCGAAATGCTTGTAGAGCGTGGCCGTCGACACGTCGGCGTCGCGCGCGACGTCGGCCATCGCGGCGCGGTGGTAGCCGCTCTTGAGAAAATGCGCCAGCGCCGATCTGAGAATGTCGGCATGCTTCGCCGCGCTGACGCTTTGTCTGTAGTTTTCGAGGGTCATGTTCCGCTGGCCTTCCCGACCATGCTCCGCTTTGGTTGCCTCACGCGCCGTAGCGCGCCAGATAGGTGTCGATGACTTCCTGCGCCTGCTCCACGGCCTTCGGAGGGAGCGTGGTGGCCGGGTCGAACAGCGTCGGCCAGACGAAAAGTTCCTTGATCATGCCGAGCGCCAGCCGCGCGCCGAGCGCCGTGTCGTGCGGCTTCAGCAATCCGCGCGAGACCATCTCGTCGAGAACCGCCTGGATACGCCGGTAGCGGCCGCCGACGATGATCTCGAAGGCATTGCATGCCAGCGCGGGCGAGGATCCCGCTTCGGCGATCATGATGCGCAGGAGATCGTTCACGCGGTTCTTCGTCTGCGTCGCATGCCCATCCTGAAGAATCTTGTGGAAGAACTCGGTGGCCGTCGTTTCGGCGGGCAGCTTGCCGAAATCGTCGTTGATGGCGGCGGCGGCATTCGTCACGACGGCGCGGAAAAGCACCTCCTTCGACTCGAAATGCTTGTAAAGCGTCGCCGTCGAGACATCCGCCTCGCGCGCGATGTCCGCCATGGCGGCCTTGGAAAAGCCGTCGATCAGAAAGCGCTTCAACGCCACCGTCAGAATGCTGGCGTGTTTGGAGTCGCTGACCGAGCGTCTGTAACTTTCGAGACTCAACTTATGCTCCTCTCAATCGGCGTCAGGCGCCGTAGCGCGCGATATAGATGTCGGCAACGGCGCCGATCTTGTCGTCCGTATCCGGCGGCAGGACGTAGTTCGTGTCGAAAAGGGCGGGCCATACGAAAAGCTCCTTGATCATGCCGGCGAGCAGGAGCGCCCCGAGATGGGTATCGTGCGGACGCAACATCCGCCGCTCGACCAGCGTGTCGAGGATCGCCATCAGCCTCGTCCGCCGCCGTTCGCCCATGAATTTGGTCACGTCCTGGGCGAGCGCCGGATTCGCAGTCGCCTCGGCGATCACGATGCGCATCAGGTCGTTCATCTTGAGATCGAATTGAACATGGAGATAGGAGCGGCCCAGCCGCAGGAAAATCTCGGCCAGCGTGGAATCGGCGGCGATGAGCTCGGAGAAGTCGGCGACGTTCATGACCGTGTCGCGCACCACGGCCGCGAACAGCTCCTCCTTGGACGTGAAATGCTTGTAGAGCGTCGCCGTCGACACGTCGGCGTCGCGCGCGATGTCGGCCACGGCAGCGCGCGAAAAGCCGTCACGAAGAAAGATCGAACGTCCCGCACTCAGGATGGCGGTGCGTTTCGCCTCGCTCACGCTTCGCCTGTAGTTTTCCAGCCCCATTTCAATACCTGCAATTCGCCATGATGGTCATGCCCCGTAGAGCAGCACATAATCCCGCACGGCCTGCCTCACGATCGCCTCGGTGTCGGCCGGCAAGGTCTTGTTTGCCTCGAAGAGCGCCGGCCACACGAAATATTCCTTGACGATGCCGCCGAGAAGCCGCACCGCATACTGAGTATCCTGTTGTTTCAGAAGTCCGCGCGCCACCAGCCTGTCGAGGATGCTCGCGAGGTCCCGATAGCGCGTGGTGACGAAGTTCTCGAACATGTCGCGCCCGAGCTGCGGCGCCGACGGAACCTCCGCAATCACGATGCGCAGAAGAGCATTGATCTGACGTTCATATTGCGAATGCAGATAGCGCAGGATGACGTTGACGAGGAGATCCTCCACGGAAACGTTTTCCGGGATGCCCTCATACTCGCCGACGAGATAGGCATCCTTCACGACCGCCGCGAAGAGTTCTTCCTTCGACGTGAAGTGCTTGTAGAGCGTGGCGGTCGATACGTCGGCGTCTCGCGCGATCTCGGCAACCGCGGCGCGGCTGTATCCGTCGCGCAGGAAATTGTCGCGTCCGGCTTTCAGAATGGCGGCGCATTTCGCGTCGCTGACGCTGCGCCTGTAGTTTTCCAGTCCCAATTTCAAATCCTCCGCGGGCGGCGCCGTCTTTAATCCCGGGCGCCATAGAGCTTCAGATAATCCCGGACGACGCGACGGACCACGTCATCCGCATCGTCGGGCAGGCGCGCATCCGCATCGAAGAGTGCCGGCCACACGAAATGATCCCTCACCGGGCCCGCTATGAACCGGGCTCCATAATGAACGTCGTGCGGTTTCAGCTTTCCCGCCGCGATCAGTTGCCCGATCGTGTGCTCGATGGCGCGGTAGCGCGCGCCGACGAAATTCTCGAAGAGATCGTGGGCGAGCTTCGGCGCGGACGGCACCTCGGCAATGACGATACGCACCAGCGCGTTGATCTGGCGGTCGTATTGAAGATGCAGATAGCGCGCGATGAGTCCGACGAAGAATTCCTCGATATCGGTTTGATGCGGCGTGTCCGGATGATCGTCCGCGACATAGGCATCCGTTACCACGGCCGCAAAAAGCACCTCCTTCGAGGAAAAATGCTTGTACAGCGTGGCGGTCGACACATCGGCCTCCCGCGCGATTTCCGCGACGCCGGCGCCGCTGTAGCCGTTTTTCAGAAAGTTGCTTCGTCCGGCCTTCAGTATGGAGGCGCGCTTGGCCTCACTCACGGACCGGCGATATTCCTCAAGCCCCAATTGTTAACGTCCCTCTGCGAGCGCGCTCTGTTCGATTTCCCCTTGCGCAGAAATTTCCTACGCGTGGGCGCACTGTTCGGCTCACATGCTAAAACAAAATAACAATGATAAAATACGGAATACTACGGAACGCCGATGAGCCCATCCGTCAATACGGCAGGAATTCTGCAGGTTGCGTGAATGTACGTCCAAAAAGGACGGTTTTACTAAGGCAGTTATACCTAGGTATAAGTCAGTGCCGCTGACGTGATTGTCGCCACGTCGGCAACTCCCGCCATAACCAGAGCAGCGCAGCGGCGAGCGCCGTCAGCATGACGGCAAGAAGCTTGCGCTGTGAAAACTCGTCCACTCCGGCGCCGGCCATGACCGGCGCGCCGGAATCCGTCGGACCGGCGACGACTGCATTCGACATGATGGAGACGGACGGTGTGGCGCCATGATGGCCGGGGCGCGATATGGCCTCGTCGCGCGACACGTCGAACCCCATGACCAGAAGCCCCAGCGAGAGGAACAGAACGACGACTGCGGTGATCCGCAGAAGGGTCCGATACTGCGCATAGGGCGCCGTCTCTTTTTGGAGCAACATGGCTTCTCTCCGATGGGTACGGTGAGAGAAGATTTCGGTCCGCTGTTGGTTCCCGCCCAACGAGGCCCGGCGGCGATTTCGTCGCGCTGTGGCGTGTGCGCCGCATTTATCTGGTCTCTAACGTCACAACCTGCCTTCGGAAAAGGCATTCGCCATGCGTTTCGTTGCTTTCGCGATCTGCGTTTCGGGAATGGCCGCAAAGCCCATGTGGAGACCGCTCATGGCCGGTCGCCCCAGATAATAGGTTGCGAGCGGCGCAACGTGGATGCCGGCGGCCGCCGCCACGGCCGACGCGTTGCGGTCGTCGATGTCGCGTTTCAGAAATCCGACGAGCTGCATTCCTCCGTCGCTCGGCGACGCCTCGACGAACTCGCCGAGGTCGCTTTCGATCGCCTCGGTCAGACAGGCGCGCCGCGCGGCATAGACAGCCCGCATGCGCCGGACATGGGTGCCGAAATGTCCGTCGCCGATGAAGTCGGCGAGCGCCGCCTGAATGGCGGGCGAGGGGACATGGCCGGTGAGCCGGATTGCGGTGCGGAACGCGTCGATCAGCGCATCGGGGACGATCAGGTAACCGACCTTGAGCGACGGAAAGAGCGTCTTTGAAAACGTTCCCATGTAGAGCACACGCGCGGCGCGATCGAGCCCCTGCAGCGATGCAATAGGACGGCCGCTATAGCGATATTCGGAATCGTAATCGTCCTCGACGATCCAGGCGTTCGCCGCGCCCGCGAAATCGAGCAGCGCAAGCCGGCGCGGCAGCGAGAGCGTGACACCGAGCGGAAACTGATGCGACGGCGTCACATAGATGAGCTTCGGCATGGGATGGAGCGCGCGTCCCGCGGCGACGTCGAGCCCTTCGTTATCGACCGGCACGGGCACGAGGTTCGCGCCTGCGCCAAGCAGCGCGCCGCGCGCACCGAGATAACCCGGTTCCTCGATCCATGCGGCGTCGCCCGGATCGATCAGCATGCGCGCCGCAATATCGAACGCGGCCTGCGCGCCGGCCGTCACGATCACCTGTTCGGGCGTGCAGACGACGCCGCGCGCCGCGCCGGCATGAGCCGCGATCGCCTCGCGCAGAGGCTTGTAGCCTTCGCCCGTCTCGTAGCCGAAGAGGCCGTTGCGCGGATCGCGCGCGCGCCGCGCGAGCAGCCGGCTCCACAGCGTCGCGGGGAACTGGTCGATCGCCGGCAGTCCATGCTGAAAGGCGCGGGCATGTCCGCGCTCATACCGCGCCGCTCCCCGTTTGACGGAGGCAATCAATTCGCCGCGGCGGGAAAGCGGGATGCCGGGATCGTTCCTGGCGGCGCGCGCCCCGCGCCCGCCCGCGCCCACTTCGAGGAACTTGTCGGGCAGCGACGCGGCGATACGCGTGCCGGCGCCGACCTGTCCTTCCAGATAGCCCTCGGCGGTCAATTGTTCATAGGCGGAGAGAACCGTATTGCGCCCGACGCCGAGATCCGCGGCCAGCACACGCGACGAGGGAAGGCGTGCCCCGGCCGCGAGCCGCCCGTCGAGGATCGCCCCGCGCAGCGCGTCGTAGAGCTGGCGATAAAGCGGCGCCTCGGCTTGCGGATCGAGGGCGAAACTGTCGAGAGGAAGAGGCGAGCGGAGCATGGCCAGACCCTGCTTTTGATGGCTCCTTTATAATCCAACGAATGGACCTTTCGATAGGTCCATTTTCTGTCAGGCTTTGCGACAGTTTCCGACAACAGGATTGACCGCCGTGACCGACTACCAGACCTCTCCGCTTCATCGCGTCCGCCAGCGTGCCGTCAGGGCGCATTACGACCGCGAGACCGTGCATGCGATCCTCGACGAGGCGCTGGTGGCCCATGTCGCTTTCGTCGCGGAAGGCGGTCCGGTATCGATGCCGATGTTCCATGCGCGGGACGGCGAAAGCGTGCTGGTGCATGGCTCGCGCACCAGCCGTTTCATGAGGGTGCTTTCGGCCGGCGTCCCTCTCTGCCTCACGGTGACGCTGGTCGACGGGCTGGTGCTCGCGCGTTCGGCCTTTCATCACTCGATGAATTATCGCTCGGTGATGGTGCATGGGATCGCAACGTCCGTTTCCGATGACGAGAAGCCGCGCGCCATGAACCTCTTCACCGAACGCGTGAAGGCAGGCCGGTCGACGGAGGCGCGGCCGGCCAATGCGCAGGAACTGAAGGCGACACAGGTGCTGCGCATCCCCCTCGTCGAGGTCGCGGCTAAGGTGCGCGATGGCGGTCCCTCGGACGATGAGGAGGATATGCGCCTTGCGGTCTGGGCGGGCGTCATACCGGTCGAACAAAGGCTCGGCGAGCCCGTTCCCTGGGACGCCGTTTCGCCGGCCTGACGATCGACCTCCCCTGCGGATCGCTGTTGCGCCGCAAGGGAAGCAGGCTTAGGTTTGCGCCGCTTTTCCGGGGTGTCCCGGGAAAGCGGTTTTTGTCGCGCGCGGGGGCCGGAGCCGCTGCCTGCGCGCCCTTCCCGGAGTGACAGATCATGGCCTTCCTTTCGGACTCGCTGAAGCGCATCAAGCCGTCGGCAACCATTGCCGCGACCCAGAAAGCGCGCGATCTGAAAGCGGCGGGCGTCGACGTGATCGGCCTCGGCGCGGGCGAGCCCGATTTCGACACGCCGGACAACATCAAGGCGGCGGCGATCGCGGCCATCCAGCGCGGCGAGACGAAGTACACCGACGTCGGCGGCATTCCGGAACTGAAGAAGGCGATCGCCGCGAAGTTCAAGCGCGAGAACGGGCTCGACTACACGCCCGCGCAATGCTTCGTCGCGCCCGGCGGCAAGCCGATCATCTTCAACGCGATGGCGGCGACGCTGAACCCCGGCGACGAGGTTGTTATCCCGGCGCCTTACTGGGTTTCTTATCCCGACATCGTCGCGTTGCTCGGTGGCACGCCGGTTTTCGTCTCGGCCGGCATGGAGACCAATTTCAAGCTCCAGCCGGAAGCGCTCGAAAAGGCGATCACGCCGAAGACCAAGTGGTTCATCTTCAACTCGCCGTCGAACCCGACGGGCGCGGCCTATACATGGGACGAGCTGAAGAAGCTGACCGACGTTCTGGTCAAGCATCCGAACGTCTGGATTCTTTCGGACGATATGTACGAGCATCTCTCCTATGACGGCTTCAAATTCGCGACGCCGGCTCAGGTGGAGCCGAAGCTCTACGACCGTACGCTGACGATGAACGGCGTCTCGAAAGCCTATGCGATGACGGGCTGGCGTATCGGCTATTGCGCGGGTCCGCTGGAACTCATCAAGGCGATGACGACGGTGCAGAGCCAGTCGACCTCGAACCCGACCTCGATCAGCCAATGGGCCGCCGTCGAGGCGCTGAACGGCCCGCAGGATTTCATCCCGGAACGTGCCGAGAGCTTCAAGGCGCGGCGCGACCTCGTCGTTTCGATGCTCAATCAGGCGAAGGGCCTCAAATGTCCGACGCCGGAAGGCGCCTTCTATGTCTATCCGTCCTGCGAGGGCTGCATCGGCAAGACGACGCCGAAGGGTAAGCTGATCGGCAACGATCAGGACTTCGTCGAGGCGCTGCTGGAGGAAGAGGGCGTCGCCGTCGTGCATGGCGAAGCCTTCGGCCTCTCGCCCTTCTTCCGCATCTCCTACGCGACCTCGACCGAGGCGCTGACCTCCGCCTGCGAGCGTATACAGCGGTTCTGCGCGTCGTTGCGCTGAACGCATGAGAAATGCATGACAGGGCGGCCCGAGGGACAGACCTTCGGGCCGCTTTTTCATGTCAGCCTGCGTCATTATTCATCATTGGAATTATTCTAAAAGGTGTTGCGGACGGGCCGGGCGAGCCATAAATTGAAGGGGATCAGATGCCCCCAAAACGAAGAGGCCC
>CAISYL010000261.1 GCA_903889655.1 uncultured Alphaproteobacteria bacterium
CTATACCTGGCCGATGTGAAAATCCGCAGCATCCAAAGACAAAGCCCGGCGCTCAACGCCGGGCTTTTTTCAATTTGTCGGCGTCGCGACCGGTCTTGGCCGGCAATAGGGGCGCCCTTCATCCCTGCCGTGCTGGAAGTAATGCTCCACCGGGTCCGCGCCGGCCAGTAATACATCCTCGTTCAGCAGCAGGTATTCGATCTCATTGAAATCAGGCGGTAGCTCCTCGGCGGCGTCAGGCAATTGCGCCGGCCGCCTGGCCTTCCCCTGAAGAGTTCGAAGCGCCAGACCGCTCTGCTGCCCCCAGGCCACTCGAATCGATCTCAGAATCCCCTTCAGGAGATCGGCATCGAACTGGGTGGCCAGATTGGCAAGATCGTCCGGCTCGACGTTCCTTTCGAATCCGGTATCGGTCTCGATGATGGGGACTTCAGGATTCACGATCCTCGGCTGCGCGGCAGCCAGCGCCTCGGCATTGCTCCGGCGTACCAGATCGGCCAGCTCACGGTCGTAATACCGATACGGGACTGCGTCTGGCGACTTCGCCAGCATGCTGTTCGATATATGCGTGCTTAAGACCGGATCCGCGAACGTCCGGTTGACCAGCAGGAGCACAGCGAGTTCATCTTTGCTAAGGGACCGGTTGAGCCTCGGCGGCATGCCTACCCGCAGTCCCGAAAGATCGACGCCTGTCGCCCGTCCAAAATCCTCGATCAGCCGGTCTTCGCTATAGGCCACCAGGCGGACATCGTCGAAACATTTTATGAGTTGCAGGATAACGTCGAAGAAGAACGACTGGTGCTTGGGCAGGAAGTCCCGAAAGGATTCGCTCTCACCGCCGCGTTTGACCCCTTGTCCCCAGGCAGACCAAAGCCACCAGTAAGGATCGCGGATCATCGCGACAATCCGCAAGTCGAAGCGCGGAGCCGCGAGTTTCTTGAATAATTCGAAGCCGCTGCTGTCTACATTTCCGAAAAATTCACTGGACACGATGACGGTGTCGCAATTGTCTCGCCGCGCCAGCGACTCATAACGTGCCAATTCATCATCGATGGCTCCGGCAGCCGCCATGAGGTCTTCCTGCGACCCGGTTAGCAGCCTGGCGAGGTCGAGCGCATTGCCTGTGAAAGGCGCCAACTCCAGACCGTCCGCCCCAAGAGGATAGAGAATGCGGCGCGACGCAAGTTCCCCCGCATTGCCGAGGAGGTATCTCTGAATGGCGCTCGAACCGGTCTTTCCCGGACCGACATGGACGATCAACAGGGGCTTCCGCGTCAGATGAATTGCACGCGACGCGGCACTTGCGTCTCCCGGCGCATCATCTTCCCGTCCCATTCTGCCCCCATCCAGATACGCGACGATTGTTTAAAACAAAGCCCCGCTCTTCCTCAGTGACGCCACCCGCGTCGCCTGAAGAAATGATTACATCGGTGTAATAATCCGGATTTTCTTCCGATGGGTCAAGCAAATGCGCAAGTAGAAACGGCCGACGACTTCCCTCGGCGGGGATCAGACATTTCGACGGATCAAATTTTATCGACGAGGAGAGATTTTCCCGCTGCCGCAACATCAGTGCAGCCCGTGAGCGCCATCGCAACTTCGAGTTCGCTCTGCAGCGTCTTCAGCATTGCCCGCACGCCTGCTTCACCGCCGCCCGCCAGAGCATAGGCCCACGCCCGGCCGATCATCACGCTCTTTGCACCGAGCGCCATCGCCTTCAGTACGTCGAGGCCGGAGCGAATGCCGCCATCCATAACGATGTCCATGCGCGAACCCACCGCGTCGACGATAGGGGGCAGAGCGTCGATCGACGCCGGTACGCCATCGAGCTGCCGTCCGCCGTGATTGGAAACGACGATGCCGTCGGCACCGACCTCCGCCGCCATCCGCGCGTCTTCAGCGTCGAGAATGCCCTTGATGACGATCGGCCCTTTCCAGCGCTCGCGCACCCATTCGAAATCGCGCCATGTGACCGTCGGATCGAAATTCCGGCCGATCCACATCGCGAAATCATTGGTGCCCTTCGCATTCGGCATGGCATGCGCAATGTTGCCGAACGTATGCGGTCGCCCGCCGAGAAAGACCTCCCGCATCCAGCGGGGATGCGAGATCACATTGAAGCCGCGGCGCAGTTTGTCGGCGAGCGTCAACTCGCCCGAAAGACCGGAACGAATATCGCGATAGCGCGCACCCGTCACCGGCAGATCGACCGTGAAGACGAGAACGGGCGAGCCGACTTCCTTCGCCCGCTCCAGCAGCGCCGCCATGAAGCCGCGATCGCGGATCATGTAGAGCTGGAACCAGAAGGGTTTGGTCACCGCGTCGCGCACTTCCTCGAGCGCGCAGATGCTGACCGTCGAGAGACAGAAGGGAAGCCCGGCGGCCTCCGCCGCACGAGCCGCCTGCGTCTCGCCGCGATGCGCATAAAGTCCGGCCATGCCGACTGGCGCTAGAATGATGGGCATCGCAAGCTTCTGGCCGAAGAGTTCAGTCGAGAGCTTCAGCTTCGAGATGTCGGTCAGCACGCGCTGGCGGAGTGCGATCCCTTCCAATGCCTCGACGTTCCGCCTGAGCGTCGTCTCCGCGTAAGCACCGCCATCGATGTAGTCGAAGATCATGCGCGGTAGACGCCTGCGCGCGCGTTCGCGCCAATCCGATACCGATGCCGGCTGCGTCATTGGACCCTTCCCCCGAAATTATCCAGTCGCCTTTTTGAAGCCTTTCAAAGCCTTATACGCCACCCCGGAGGCTTTGCCATCGGCTTTTGTAGGCTGGAGACGGACCGCTCCACCCTATCGCAATGGAGCCGAATTCCCTAAAGTCCGGCCATCAGAAACTTTGAATCGGGAGACCGTAAATGGCCAATCAGGGCAAGGCAGATGCAGGCAAGGGACGACTGGCGGGCAAGCGCGCCATCGTCACGGGCGCGGGCAGCGGCATCGGACGCGCCAGCGCCGTGCTGTTCGCGCTCGAAGGGGCGAGCGTCGTCGCGGTCGACCGCGTCGAGGATGCGATCGACGAGACGGCGGCGATGATCCGTGCCAACGGCGGCAAGGTTCTCTCGGTCGCGGCCGATGTCGGCGACGAGGAGTCGGTCAAGACCTTCATCGAACTCAGCCTCAAGGAACATGGCGGCCTTGATGTCGTCTATGCCAATGCCGGGATCAGCGGCGGGCTTGTGCCGCTCGTCGAACAGACGGTCGAATACTGGCAGGAAATCCTCCGCATCAATCTCATCGGTCCGTTCCTCGCCATCAAGCACGCGGCGCCGATCATGGCGAAACAGGGACACGGCTCGATCGTCTGCACGGCCTCCGTCGCCGGCCTGCGCGCCAATGCGGGCGGCACGCCCTACAGCGCCAGCAAGGCAGGCGTCATCAGCCTCGTGCAGACGACGGCGAATGAACTCTACGGCACCGGTGTGCGTGTCAACGCGATCTGCCCCGGCCTCATCGAGACGGGCATGACGAAGCCGATCTTCGACAATGCACGCTCGCGCGGCACCGAGGGCAAGATCGGCCAGCTCAATCCGCTGAAGCGCAATGGCGTACCGGAGGAAATCGCGCAGATGGCGCTCTTCCTCGCCAGCGACGATGCCTCCTATGTCAACGGCCAGGCGATCGCCGTCGATGGCGGCTTGTCGAGCACGCATCCCTTCTCGGGCAAGCGTTGAACATGACGGCGAAGGTCGCTCTGGTCACGGGCGGCGCGCAGGGGATCGGCCGCGCCGTTTCCCTGCATCTCGCCGCGAAAGGCTGGACGGTTGCCGCCGGCGATCTCGACGGCGAGGCCTGCGCCGAACTCGCGGACCTCGCGTCCGGCATTCATGCAAGCGGGACCGACGTCGCCGACGAGGCTTCCGTCGCGCGCTGGGTGGCCGACGCACAAAATCGCTTCGGGCGCATCGATGCGCTGGTCAACAATGCAGGCTTCATGAGCCCGCGCGTACCCGTCGAGACGCTCGATCTCGCGACATGGAACCGCGTCGTCGGCGTCAATCTCACCGGCGCCTTTCTCTGTGCGAAGTACGCCGTTCCGCATCTGAAGGCGTCCCGCGGCAGCATCGTCAACATCGCCTCGACGCGGGCCCTTCAATCGGAGGCGAACACGGAGCCTTATTCGGCGACCAAAGGCGGGCTCGTCGCGCTGACCCATGCGCTGGCGGTGAGCCTTTCGGACGCGGTGCGGGTCAATTGCATTTCGCCGGGCTGGATCGAAACCTCGGACTGGAAGAAGGCATCGGAGCGACGCGCCCCGAAGCTCACAGAGGAAGATCACGCGCAGCATCCGGCTGGCCGCGTCGGCACGCCGGACGATATCGCCGCCGCGGTCGCTTTCCTGCTCGGCGACGAGGCCGGCTTCATCACCGGCGCCAATCTCGTCGTCGATGGCGGCATGACCCGCAAGATGATCTATGCGGAATAGGCGGGTTCAGAACTCGGCGTCGAGTTCTTCCAGCTCCTCGGGCTCGGCCTTGGCGCCCTTGATCCATTCGGCCATGTGCGGCAAAGCGACGATTCGCTTGCAATAGGCCGCCGCCGGCTGGTCCAGATCGACATCATAGGTGATGAAGCGCGTGCAGACCGGCGCATACATGGCGTCCGCCATGGTCGGCTTCTTGCCGAAAAGGAAGGGGCCCTTGTAGCGGTCCAGCGCGTCTTCCCAGATTTCGACGATCCGGTCGATATCGGCCTGGGCGCCGGCCCAGACCTTGAAATCGGGATAACGGGCCTTGAGGTTCATGGGCAGGGCCGAGCGCAGATTTGCGAAGCCCGAATGCATCTCGCCGGAAATCGACCGGCAATGCGCCCTGGCTGCCTGGTCCGCCGGCAAAAGGCCCGCTTCCGGCTTGATTTCATTGAGATATTCGGCGATCGCGAGCGTGTCCCAGACCTTGATCCCGTGATGGGTCAGGCAAGGCACCAGAAAAGAGGGCGAGAGCAGCAGCAGTTCCGCCCGGGTAGAGGGATCGTTCGAGGACAGCAGGTCTTCCTCGAAATCGAGCCCGGCCATTTTGCAGAGCAGCCAGCCCCGCAACGACCAGGAGGAGTAGTTTTTACTGCTGATGGTCAGAGTTGCCTTGGCCATGAGCCGCCCCTTTCCGCACCGACGCCGTCATGCGCCTGCAATAATTATCTCGCAGCGCAGCATAACTTGCACTAGCCTTTTCGTCGAACGGCCAAACTTTATGGCTGAGGACAGTGACGATCCGGGGGGCGGGGCGCACCCATGTTGTATTACGCGTATCAGGCGCAAGCCGACCTGATGAAACCTTGGCGCCTTGCCGCCGAAGCGGCTGCCAATCTTCTCAACACTCCGCTGGTTGGCCAATTCGACTCGGCAACGCTGCGCCATCTGGCGGCAGGATTCGAGCTCTTCTCCCGCGCCGGGCTGACGCATGGAAGGCCGCCTTTCGGTCTCGACACCGTGCGGGTCGGCGAGGAAGAGGTGCCCGTCCACGAGGAGGCGACCTTCTCGACGCCTTTCGGCACCTTGCTTCGTTTCCGCAAGGAACATGTGAACGGGGTCCAGCCGCGCGTCCTCGTCGTAGCGCCGCTCTCGGGACATTTTGCGACGCTGCTCCGCAACACGGTCGCCGTCCTCCTGCCCGATCACGACGTCTATATCACCGACTGGCACAATGCCCGCGATGTGAGCACGGATGCCGGCCGTTTCGGCTTCGACGAATATGTCGACCATGTCATCCGCTTTCTTGAAGAGCTTGGGCCGGGCGCACATCTCGTTTCGGTCTGTCAGCCTTGCGCCCACGCTTTTGCCGCCGTCGCCGTCATGGCCGCGACCGACAATCCGGCGCAGCCCGCGAGCATGACGCTGATGGCGGGGCCGATCGATACGCGCATCAATCCGACCAAGGTCAACGAACTCGCCACGACACATTCGATCGACTGGTTCGAGAAGAACCTGATTTCCTGTGTGCCGGCCGGCTTCAAGGGCGCCGGACGGCGCGTCTATCCGGGCTTCGTGCAGCTCACCGCCTTCATGAGCATGAACCCGAAGCGCCATATCGACACGCATGTCGACCTGCTCGGCCACATCGCCACCGGCAACGTCGAGCGCGCGGAAGCCACCAAGACCTTTTACGACGAGTATTTCGCGGTGCTCGATCTCACGGCGGAATTCTATCTGGAGACGGTCAATCTCGTCTTTCAGGAGCATGTGCTGCCCAAGGGGCTTCTCACATGGCATGGCGAGCGGGTCGACCCGAGCGCGATCCGGCGCACGGCCCTTCTCACCGTCGAAGGCGAGAAGGACGACATCTGCTCCGTCGGCCAGACGCTCGCGGCGCAAGATCTCTGCACCAGCATCAGGCCTTACAAGAAGCGCCATCATCTTCAGGCAGGTGTCGGCCATTACGGCGTCTTTTCGGGTTCGCGCTGGGCGGGGCAGATCTACCCGATCGTCCGCAACATGATCCTCGCCAACGATTAGGCCCCCTGCCGCTTCACAATCACAATCCGCAAAGCTGGCGGACGATCTCGTCGAGATCGTGGTCGGGGACATCCACCTCGAGCTTGAGACGCTGCGCGACGTTCCATGCGGTCTTGTAGGTCACGCCGAGCCACCGCTCCACGTCGCGTATGGAAGCGCCCGGTTCCCGTATATAAAGCAGATGAATCGCGAGGAACCATTTATCCAGCCGCATATGCGAGCCGTGAAATGGCGTACCCACCGTTGCCGTGAATTGTTGCCGACACGCGTTGCACTTCCAGAGCCCGGACCGGTGACTTCGTCCCCTCATCCTGTGGAGACGCTCTTTTTCGCCGCAATGGGGACATGCCATCCCATCGGCCCAGACGATGTCTTCCAGTTTCCTGCGCGCGGCTTCTTCGTCCCAGCACCAGGACGGAAGCCCGCCATCCACACGCCCACTCCACGAATATAATGCCCCGGAATTCCGCAGGGTTTTCCAAGTATATATCCTATATACTTATATTTACCCGGTCTTTAGTTCACATTATTTGAATTCTAGGCCATAGTTTTCCGAATCTCGACTGAAATATTGCCCATATACTTGAAAACATACGGTTTATTAAAAAATCGCTGTTTCACTGTCCGGCAGATGAACCGTGGGCTGATTATTAAAAAGTCCTTACTGGGGTAACTGCAATGTCGGCATTGAATCTTGCGAACTTTCGTATCGTCACAAAACTGCTGCTGCTGATCGGTGTGATGACCTGCGTCATCGCTGCCGTGGGTACGACTGCCTATCTCGGGATCGAAGAGCTTCAGCGCGGCATCTCGGATATCAGCGAAAGCAGCACGGAGGCGTTGCTCGGCTCGCAGATCCGGCGAAACGTTTCGGTGATGAACCGCGCCGAATATCAGGTCGCCGCGAACCCTTCGGACGAAGAAGTCCGGAGCGCCAAGGAGAGGATCGAGGAAGCTCGCGCGGAATTCGCATCCAAGATAGAAATGGCTCGCAAGTCCGCGGACGAAAAGCAGGCCGCCCTTCTCGACACCGTCGACCGGGCCTTCAAGGATTATACGGCAGGCCTCGAAAATACCTTCGCCGTGCTCTCGCAGGTTCAGAGCAAGATCGTCACCGACCAATATCGCGATCAGGTGATCGCTGCTGTAAAGGCCAGTCACAGCAAGGCCGACGAGCTGGAGAAGGCGACAACCGCCTATTCCGATTTCAGCAAGGAGTTTGCCAGCCGGTCCGAAGAAGCGGCCAATAATCAGGCCGACTCCGTCCAGCAGATGATGATGATCGTCGCAGGCGTCGGTATCGTCGGCGGCGCGCTGATCGGCTATCTCCTCGCCCGCTTCACCATTGCCGCGCCCATCGCGCTCTCCGTCGGCGCACTTCAGCAACTCGCCAGCGGCAATATCGAGACGGATATTCCGGGCGTCGGCCGCCGCGACGAAATCGGCGACATCGCCAACACCATGCAGACCTTCAAGGCCAACCTCATCCGCAACCGCGAGATGGAAGCCGAAGCCAGGGAAAAGGAGCGGCTGGCCGAGGAAGAGAAGCGCCGCGCCATGCATCAGCTAGCGGACAACTTCGAAGCCCGTACCGGCGGCGTCGTCAATGCGGTGTCGAGTGCGGCGACGGAGCTTCAGGCCACCGCCGTGCAGCTTGCCTCCGCCGTCGAGGAAACCTCGAGCCAGAGCACGGCCGTCGCTTCGAGCTCGACGCAGGCGAGCGCCAATGTGCAGACCGTCGCCTCGGCCGCGGAGGAGCTCGCCAGCGCCATCACGGAGGTGACGCAGCAGGTGAATGATGCCAGCGCCAAATGTCGGTCGACCGCGCAGGGCGCCGGCATGGCCGAGAAGGAGCTCGACGCCCTGATGCAGGCCATCGGCAAGGTCGGCGAGATCATCGAAGCCATCAATGGCGTCGCCGACCAGACGAACCTCCTCGCTCTCAACGCGACGATCGAAGCCGCCCGCGCCGGCGAGGCGGGCAAGGGCTTTGCGGTCGTGGCCGCCGAAGTGAAGCAGCTTGCAACACAGACGAAACAGATGACGCAGTCGATCGTCGACACGGTCTCCCTCGTCAAGACCTCGTCGGACCGGGCCGTCGAGGCGACCCGCGCCATCATCGCCCAGGTGGCGCAGATCGACACGGCAACCGCGAATATGGCGTCCGCCGTCGAACAGCAGAGCGCGGCAACCGGCGAAATCAGCCGCTCAGCCCAGGAAGCCGCCATCGGCACGCAGGAGGTCTCCGAGAACATCGTCGCCGTGCAGACGGCCGCGACGCAGACGGGCCAGGCCGCCGAGAATGTCCGCACCGCGTCGGACGATCTCGCCCGCCAGTCCGAAATGCTCAAATCCGAAGTGGCGCGCTTCCTCGATGAAGTTCGCGCCGCCTGATCGCCGAATTCCTGCTCCCATGATGCGCAAGCAGGAACCTGGGCATCCCGGCGGTATTGTGGCACCTGTGCCGCCGGGATGTCTTACTCCCTCTTCGGGACCGCACAGATCACGCGCACCAGATCTTCGAAGCGTCGCAACCCCGTCAGATCGTAGGACCGGAAACGGCGCACCAACGATGCGGCCGTCTTGTAGTCGACCCCCAGCGCATGCTGCAGCGCCCGGGTCGAGGGAGCCGGGCCGTTCAGATAGAGGAGATGAAGGGCAAGAAACCATTTCCGCAATGGCAAGTGCGTGTGATGAAACGGTGTGCCGATCATCACCGTGAAATGCCGCCGACAGGCTCCGCATTTCAGAAGGCCCGCCCGATAGCGCGCCCCTTGCAATTTGTAGAAGCGTGAGGTCTCGCCGCAGTAGGGGCAAACGGGCCCCTTTGGCCAGACGATACTCTCCAGCTTCCTACGCGCGGCCCCATCGTCCCAGCACCAGGACGGAAGCCTCTCTTCCACGCCGCGTTCTCCCGCTTCAGATAACCCTCCATTACGGTGGGTTAATTTATTACTTAACCGTCATGTGTAGTTTTCTCATCCTTTACGTCTGTTTATTTCGACACCGACACCATTTTTAAATAACTTCTCCGGTTTTATTACGTAATCACCCCTGAAATACATCGTTCATTAAAAAATCGCCATTTTACTCCTCGCATCGTCCTGCGTGGCGGGCCGGTTCGACGGTTCGGCTTCGCGATCACCGAGGAGTCCGCGATGTCTCTCAATCTTTCGAACTTCCGTATCGTGACAAAATTGCTGTTGCTGATCGGCGTGATGACCTGCGTCATCGCAGCCGTGGGTGCCACGGCCTATTTCGGTATCGAAGATCTGCAACAGGGAATTTCGAATCTCAGCGAAAGCAGCACCGAGGCGCTGGTCGGCGCGCAAATCCGTCACGCCGTCTCGTCCATGAGCCGCGCCGAGTATCAGATCGCCGCCAACCCGACGGATGAAGAAATCCGGGGAGCGACGGCAAAGATCGACGCGGCCCGCTCTGAACTCACGGCAAAGATCGGTGAAGCGCGCAAGACAGCCGACGAAAAGCAAGCGACGCTTCTGAACGACGTCGAAACCGCTTTCAAGAGCTATTCCTCCGGGCTCGACAATACCTTCGCCGTGCTCTCACAGGTGCAGAGCAAGATCGTTACCGACCAATATCGCGATCAGGTGATCGCCGCCGTCAAAGCGAGCCACGCCAGGGCCGATGAGCTGGAGAAGGCGACGAATGTCTATTCCGACTTCAGCAAGGACACAGCCGTCCAATCGGAAAAACAGACCAACGATCAGGCGGATTCGATCCAGCAGATGATGATGATCGTCGCCGGTGCCGGCATTGTCGGTGGCGCGCTGATCGGCTATCTCCTCGCCCGCTTCACCATCGCCGCCCCCATCGCGCTTTCCGTCGGCGCGCTGCAGAAGCTCGCGGATGGCGAGATCGACACCGACATACCGGGCGTCGGCCGCGGCGACGAGATTGGCGACATCGCCGGCACCATGCAGACCTTCAAGGCAAATCTGATCCGCAACCGCGAGATGGAAGCCCAGGCGCAGGAAAAAGCGCGCCTCGAAGCCGAAAAACTCGAAAAACTGATGAAGCTCACCGCCGATTTCGACACCCGGGCGGGTAGCGTCGTCGAAGCCGTGTCGAGCGCGGCGACCGAGCTTCAGGCCACGGCCGTGCAGCTTGCCTCCGCCGTCGAGGAAACCTCGAGCCAGAGTACGGCCGTCGCTTCGAGTTCGACGCAGGCGAGCGCCAATGTGCAGACCGTCGCCTCCGCGGCCGAAGAACTTGCCGCGGCCATCAAGGAAGTAACCCAACAGGTCAGCGACGCCAGCTCGAAATGCCGCTCGACCGCGCAAGGAGCCGGCTTGGCGGAGAAAGAGCTCGATGCCCTGATGCAGGCCATCGGCAAGGTCGGCGAGATCATCGAGGCCATCAACAATGTGGCGGACCAGACGAACCTCCTTGCCCTCAATGCGACGATCGAGGCCGCTCGCGCCGGAGAGGCGGGCAAGGGTTTCGCGGTCGTTGCCGCCGAAGTGAAGCAACTTGCGACGCAAACGAAGCAGATGACTCAGTCCATCGTCGACACGGTTTCGCTCGTCAAGACGTCGTCGGATCGTGCCGTCGAAGCGACCCGGGCCATCATCGCTCAGGTCGGCCAGATCGATACCGCCACGACGAGCATGGCCTCCGCTGTCGAACAACAGAGCGCCGCAACGATGGAGATCAGCCGCAGTGCGCAGGAGGCGGCGATCGGGACGCAAGGCGTGTCGGAAAATATCGTTGCCGTGCAGACAGCCGCGACGCAGACGGGGCAGGCCGCCGAGAATGTCCGCACCGCGTCGGACGATCTCGCCCGCCAGTCTGAAATGCTCAAATCAGAAGTGGCGCGCTTCCTCGACGAGGTTCGCGCCGCCTGACACGACATTCCCGCCCCCGTGATGCGCGGGCGGGAACGCGGGCATCCCGGCGGTATTGTGGCACCTGTACCGCCGGGATGCCCTACACCTTCTCCACGCGATCCGGCTCGGCGAATTCCGCCAGCCGGTTGCCGAGTTCCGGCAGTTCGCGGCGCAGTTCCTCGAATGCAAAACCCAGCGTGAAGAGACCGCCGACCGTCTCGGGCGAGAGCTGCGCCATCAGCGGATCGGCGCGCAGCCGGTCGAGTTCGTCGCCGAAGGCGTCGATCGCCGCGATGAAGGTGTCGGATGCCGGCGGCATGGCGCGACTGCGAGCCGCGGCGGCGGTCGCGTTCAATTGCGCGTCGAGCGTCGAACTTACGGCGGCAAGCGCCGTCTTCAGGCGTGCCATCACGGGCGCCGGCCAGGCCGTTGCCGTCGCACGCCCGACCAGAATGAAATCGTGGCGAACGCGACGCAGGGTGCGCAGCAGGGCATCGGTGTCGCCATGCTCGGCAAGCCGCGCCGAGCTTTCGCGCTTGGCGTCATCTCCCGCCGTCTCGGCGGAGGTTATCTTCACCCGCAGCCGATCATTGACGGTCTGCAGCCGCGCCTTGAGCAGAACCCCGTCCGCATCGGGATCGAGGCTTGCCGTTTCGAGTTTCCAGACTTCGGCGAGCAGTATCAGAACGGCGCCGACGCGCTCGGCGAGGTCGGCTTGCGCCCGCGCCGGCAGGACAAAGAGCGCCACCGCCACGCCGATGAAACCGCCGAGAATGATTTCCGCCACCCGCTCGACGGCAAGCCAGAAAGCGGGTTCGTGGCCGGAGCGGCTCAGCACGACGATGATTGCCGTGATCGGCGCGACCCTGAAGCTCGCATTGGCGGCGGAGAGAAAGGCGAGCGGTCCCAGAACCAGCGCGATGACGAGCCCTTCCTGGACAAGCCCGTTCGCCGCCACGAGCGTCGCGAGAAAACCCGCGAAGGCCCCGGCCAGCGTCCCGACGAGCCGGTCGG
Organism: uncultured Alphaproteobacteria bacterium; assembly: GCA_903889655.1. Lineage (GTDB taxonomy): Bacteria > Pseudomonadota > Alphaproteobacteria > Parvibaculales > Parvibaculaceae > Parvibaculum. The sequence continues at coordinate 12,315 of CAISYL010000261.1, forward strand.
TCGCGGCCTTGAGCGAGCTGCCGAGATTGTTCTGCATGACGATGACGGCCGTCAGCATCACCCAGTAGCCCTGCGGCAGTCCCAGCACGTTGGCCAGCATGAAAGACAGGAAGGCAGCGACCATGACCCGAACGGCAAAGCGCTGTTCCGCCCGTCGGGCCGCAAGGAGGCGCCAAAGCGCCCTCGCCCGCGTTCCGGGCTTCGGTCCCGAAGGGTCAAGCCTTTGCATGGACTACCTTTTTGATCCGTGTGCGGGGGTGTGGAAAAACTCGTTGGTTCAGTGTAGGGTAACGCTTTCTAAACCATACCCACACGGGCGGGATGGTCTGGGCAAGGGCTGGGCTTTCATGAACGCGATTTCGCACCCCTTTGGAGGCGTGGAGACTTCGTCGGCCAGATCGGCCGCCGAGATCGCGCGCAGCTATCAGAAGGACGGGCTGGACTGGACGACGCTGCTCTGGACCGCCTGCGGCTTCGCTGCGATTGCGGCCTCGTCCTGGGCGGCCTGGACCGGTCGCTGGCCGCTCTGGGCCGGCTTCCTGACGAACATGTATTTCATGTTCTTTATCTTCGGCAGCCAGCACGAAGCCGCGCACAACAATATCGCCCATGGCCGGCTTGCCTGGATCAATCCGGTTCTCGGCTGGCTCTGCGGATTCGTCAACCTCGTGCCGTTCCGCGGCTGGGGCGATCTCCACGTCCTGCATCATGTGCATGTGAACGACCCCATTCTGGATCCCGATGGCTGGATGAACGGCAAGAACCCGTTCAACGTGATCTTCCGCTGCATGACGATCCCGCCGCATTACGTCTATTACTATTTGTCGACCAAGGCCTATGACAAGGTGCGCGGTGGCCGCATCTCCTTCGTGACGCTGATCGCGAACTGGGTGATCGCGCTCGGAGCGAGCGGATGGATGGCGGCGCATGGTGATCTCAGGCTGCTCATCCTGTGGCCGATCTCGGGCTATATGTGCATCTTCCTGTCCGGCATCTTCTTCGTCTGGTTTCCGCACTACCCTCGCGAAGGCCGGACGCGGACCGACAATGCCACGACCTATATCTTCAAGGGTCCAGCAGCGTGGCTGATGCGCGTCTTCGATTTCTGGCAATCGTTCCACATCATCCATCACGCCTATCCGCGCGTGCCTTTCTATCGCCACGGCAAGCTCTTCCACGAGCTGCGCGGCCATATCGAAGCGGACGGTTCGGAAATCATCGAAGTCAGGTAGGCGGCCTCGCCGCTTCCACGAGAGCGTGCTCAGGCACCGGGCTTGCGGCGCAGGATCTCGAGTTCCTTTTCGAGTGCCGCATTGCGCGTTTCGGCAACCTTTGCCCGCGCATAGAGAATGAGAAACATGGCGGCGAGAAGAACGCCTCCGATCGCAATCAATACACCCTGCATGTCATTCCCGATTGAAGGCATGAGCGCCGGCCCATTGGCCCGGTTCCCCGCCTGATTGCCCCGCGGGAACGGGGCGGTCACGCCCTGTCCCGACCGATGTTTCCATCATACCGGGGCGGGCGAGACCGCGCCAACCGCGCTTCACAAAATGGCCGACACGTTCGTCGTTCCGGTGGCGCCCGATAGCGAAGCCCGCAGCTTGCAGGGCCCGAGGGCAAAGCCTCCGACGCCGTTCTGGTTGAAGCTCACCGCCTGTCCGATCGGGAACCAGGTGGCGCCGTCGGGGCTCGCTTCGAGCGCGACCGTCGCACCGCCGAAACTTCCCCAGGCCCAGAAGGTCCCGGTTCCTCCGGTCCACTCCACCACCGCCGAACTCCCGTTTGCCGTCGCTCCGCTCAATATCGTCGCCATGATTTGGTCCTTGCTTTGTCGCGCAAATGCGCCAGTTGATCTGGGACAGTGTGCAAGCCCCCCGGAAGGCGGGGATAAGTTTGCGCGCGCCAAAGCGGAGCGGGACGAGAAGGCATTGCGAAGCCGGCGGGATGGGGAATAGTTGTCGGGGTACCATGCGTTATTTGACACTCGTCGGCTGCTTCGTCGCCCTGTCGCTCGCAGGTTGCACGACGGAAAAGACCTCCTCGCCCACGCGGACCGCGACGGAGCAGTTGCTGATTTCCACCGCAGCGGACCGCGCCGCGAGAAATCTCGCCCTGAAAATGCCGGCGGATCAGAAGGTTTTTGTGGATCCGACGAATTTCGAGGGGACCGATGCCAAATATGCGATCAGTGCGATCAAGGACGAATTGCTGAAGCGCGGCATGCGTCTCGTCGACGACAAGAAAAACGCGGATGCCATTGTCGAAATCCGGGCGGGCGCGCTCTCGATCGACGAGAGCACCGCAATCGTCGGCATACCGGAATTCAGCATTCCGATCCCGACCGCCGGCAATCTGACATTCCCGGAGATCGCGCTCTTCAAGAAACAGCAGCGCCAGGGCCTCGCGAAATTCGCGGCGATGGGCTACAGCACAAAGACGGGAGAGCTCATCTCATCCGCGGGCCCGGACTATGGCTATTCGGAAAAGACCCAATGGGTGGTCGCGCTCTTCATTTCCTGGAACACGAACGATCTCATTCCGCAAAACCAGACCGAAAACGAAGGCTATTTCTTCACACGCAGCCTGCCGCTTCAGCGGCAAGACCTGCCGTTCGGTCAGGGCGAATGAACTGAATGCAGAAGCGCCGCCCCGTTATCCGGGACGGCGCTCCGCTGAAATTTCAAATGGTGTTCCTACTGAACGACGCGCCAGGCGCCGTCTTCGCCGAGGCAGGCCGTGCCGTAACCCTGTTGCAACTGCCCGCCGACGCGGATCGTCGACTGATATTCACGGCAATACTGGCCAGAAGCCGTCTGATAGACATCCGAGGTCGGCGTCGCCTCGACGGGGGCCTGGCTGTAATAGCCGGCAGGCGGCGGCGCATAGACGGTTGCGGGCGGCGGGCTGTAGTAGGCCGGCTCCGCCGGCTGCGACATGATCGCGGCGCCCAGCAGAAGGCCAACGCCGGCCGCAACGGCGACGGCCGCGCCATTGTCATGATCTCTGTGGCCACGATCCCATCCGCCATGATGCCCGCCGTCCCAGCCCCAGCCATGCGGGCGGCCGCCGCCATGCCAGTCGCCGGCGAATGCGGGCGCCATCGGAAGCGCTATCGACGTGAACCCAACGAGCGCCAGCATGGCGGCTTTCGTCTTGAACGATTTGGTTGTCTTGGTCATCGGGACCTCCTTGAGACGGTGCCGGCCTGAACGCTCAGGCCGCGATGCCGCCTTCCATGACCTGGAGAAATAGTCTTCTCCGGCTGAACCCCCGATGAACGAATATCGCCGGTCGCCGCCGGTCCGGCGCCCCGTTTCCGCCGCAATCGGTTCAGCATCGGTTCAAGCGGCAATCGCGAGACTGTGACAATCAGCGGCGATCGCGGGAGACCGCCGCGATGAGGTTCAGGAGTTTCAGATGCGCCGGCTCGCCGATTTCGCCCTCATGGCTCTGGTGGTTCTCTTTTTTGTCGGAAGTCTTCTTGAGGAGCGCGAAGCCCGCAAGCAACGCGCGCTGCCAGGCCAGGCCTGAGGCGAGAGCCGGCAGCTCAGCGGGACGGCGGGCCCTTGATGAGCGCATCGAATGCGCGCTGCCCGCGTGGCGTGGGAGTTGCCACTGTCTCCTTGATGAGAGCGCGGCTCTCCGGGGGCGCGTCCCGGTAGACGTAGACGAGATCCGTACTCCGGCCATATTGGAGGCTGAACCAGAGCGCCTTGATGTCCGCCATCACATATGGCTTCAGATCGTCCGGAATCGCGTCCGGATGCGCAAGCATCACGGAGAGACGCAGTCCCGTGCAGGAAGGCGGCGGCGGGCTCAGGATATAGGCAAGCCGGATCGACGGGCCGACCGCCACGCCGGGCAGGGCATAGCGGTTTCCGGCATAGGCATAGGAGGCCCAGGCGCAGACATTGTCCGGCGCCGCCGCGATGGCGAGGGCGAGGGAAGTTGCCGCCTCCATCTTCAAGGCGCCGATATCGGTTTTATCGTGCCCGAGCTCGAGCAGCGCCTGTTGGCCGTGCAGCTTTTGAAGGGTCGCATCGCCGGGCTGCCAGGCCGTTGCCGCGCGATATGCGGCAAGCAAAGCTTCGGTTTCAGCCGCGGAGTCGGTCGCCGACGGCCCGGCCAGGCTCAGGCTGCGCCAGGAGACGGCGTGGTAATAGGCAGCGGCGCGGGGAAACGCGAGACCGATCAGCGCGAGGCCGACAAGCAATGCGGCGCCGGTCACGAGCAAACGCGGGATGAAGGCGGCGGTGTCTTCTGTCGACGCCACGGCCCGGCTCAATCGGCGTAATAGTGGCGATACTTGCCGTAGTAGTAGCCTTCGCCGCCGCCATAGCCATATTTGGCGAGTTTGTTCGTGTCGACCTGCGCGAGCACGGCGCCGGCAAGATCGACATTGTAAGTGCGAAGTTCCTTGATCGCCGATGCAGCGGCGTCGCGCGCCGTCGTATCCCACTTCACGATAAAGACGGTCTTGTCCGCCAGAAGGGCCAGCACGCGCGTATCGGCGACCGGCAGAACCGGCGCGCTGTCGATCACGACAAGTTCGTAAAGACTGCTGAGCTGCTCGAGCAGCCGGCGCATCTGCGCCGAACTCAGCAGGTCCGGCGGATTGGCTGCGCCGGAAGCGACGGGCAGGACGTCGAGGCCCGTCGCATCGTCCTTGCGGATGACATCTTCGAGCTTGGCCCGGCTCGCAAGGCATTCCACGAGACCGTTTTCGACACGATCCCAATTGAGCGCCCGGTGGACAGAGGGGTGCCGAAGATCGCAATCGATCAGAAGCGTCTTGACGCCCGCATAGGCGGCGGCGCGGGCGAAGCTCACCGCCGTGGTGGTCTTGCCTTCGTCGGGGAGCGCGGAGGTAAACAGGATGATGCGCGGGGGCTTGTCGACATTCGACAGAGCGAGCGCCGAACGCAATCCGCGCAGCGATTCCGAGAAGCCCGAGAGCGGCTTTTGAATGACGTAGTTCTGCGGACGCAGCGGCTTTCCATCCGCATCCTTTTCCTTCGGCGTCTTCGGAATGGAGACGAGGTGCGGGAGGTTCAGCATGCTTTCAAGCTGCGGCCCCGTCTGTATGCCGTTGTCGAGATGGCCAAGCAGGAAAGCGAGACCGATGCCGAGCACGAGCGAGGCAGCAAAGGCAACCGCCGCCATGAGGCCCTTTTTCGGAAACGACGGCTGCGTGGGTATCGCTGCCCGCGCAACGATGCGCGCATCCGAATTCTGAAGATCCTGCTGCTGCGTCGTTTCCTTGAAGCGGTTCAGGAAGGATTCGTAAAGCGTGCGATTCGCCGTCGCCTCGCGCTGCAGTTCATTCAGCCGGACGAGCGCCTGATCGTTCTGGCCACTGCGCTGCTGGAGGTCGCTAAGGCTCTTATCGAGCGCGCTGACGCGCGTATCGGCGACCAGAGCATCGTTGGAAAGGCTGGCGACGATGCGCTGCACCTCGTTCTGAACCTGTCTCTCCAGGTCGCGGCGCTCGGATTCGAGATTGAGTATGGATGGATGCCGCGGACCATATTTCGCCGAAAGATCGCCCTGCTTGCGAGCGAGCTCCGCTTCCTGCCGGCGAAGGTCGCCGATGACGGACGACTGCATCACGTCGCCGACGGATTCGATGCTGCCGCCGCTTTGCAGAATCTGACGCGCGCGATCATATTTCGCGTGCTTCTCGGCACGATCCGCGCGAGCCAGAATGAGCTGGGCGTTGAGTTCCGAAAGCTGCTGCTCGGTCAACGTGCCC
>CAISYL010000262.1 GCA_903889655.1 uncultured Alphaproteobacteria bacterium
AAGGCGCAGCAGAACGTCGCCCATCATTACGATCTCGACGGCGGCATCTACGATCTCTTCCTCGATGCCGACAAACAATATTCCTGCGCCTATTACGCCGACCCTTCGATGACCCTCGAAGAAGCGCAGACGGCGAAAAAGCGGCATATCGCGGCAAAGCTCCAGATCGAGCCCGGCATGAAGGTGCTCGATAACGGCTGCGGCTGGGGCGGCCTCGCGCTCACGCTGGCCGAGGAGACCGGCGCGGAAGTCGTCGGCGTGACGTTGAGCCAGGAACAGCACAAGGTCGCGACGAAGCGGGCCGAGGAACGCGGCCTCGCCGACCGCGTCAAATTCCACCTTCAGGATTATCGAACGCTCGACGACACCTTCGATCGCATCGTCTCGGTCGGCATGTTCGAACACGTCGGCGTCGGTCATTACGCGGAATATTTCAACGGCGTGAAACGACTGCTCACCGAAGAGGGCGTTGCACTGATCCATACCATCGGCAGGCTCGACCCGCCCGGCGCAACTAATCCCTGGATCGCGAAATACATCTTCCCCGGTGGCTACATTCCGGCCCTCAGCGAAATGGCCGCGGCGGTCGAAAAGACCGGTCTCTTCATGACCGATCTCGAAGTGCTGAGACTCCATTACGCCGAGACACTGAAGGAATGGCGCCGCCGCTTCATGGCCAAGCGCGACATGGCGGCGAAGATCTATGACGAACGCTTCTGCCGCATGTGGGAATTCTATCTCGCGGGATCGGAAACCTCATTCCGCCACGAGGGCATGGTCAACTTTCAGCTTCAGCTGACGAAGAAGATCGATGCGCTGCCGCTCACCCGCGACTATATGGGCGAGCGCGAGAAGCTGCTCGGCGCCATGCCGATGCAACGCCGGCTGCGCGCGGGCGAATGACGCCCGCGCCAACCGTCGGCGAAAGTCAGGCCTTGCCGCGATTGTCGATGCTGAAGCCGCCTGCCCCATGCGCGACGATCTGAAGAAGGCCGCCGATGATCGTGAAGTTCTTGAGGAACATGATCATCTGGATCTGGTCGGCAAAATTCGTATGAAAATAGGCCGCCGCCAGAACCGTGAAGACAGAAAGCGCAATCGCGGCAATGCGGGCCTGAAAGCCGACAAGCAACGCCAGTCCACCGCCGAGTTCGAAGACGATCGCGCCGATATAGGCAAGCGACGGCATCGGCATGCCGACCGACGCAATGTACTGCACGGTGGCGTCGTGGGCGCCGAGCTTCTGGGCACCGCTCATGATGAAGATGAGGCTCAAAAGCACGCGGCCGATGAACGAGATGTAGCTGGACGAATTTCCCATTGGGTCCCCCCGTTTTGGCGCCTGCGGACGGCGCATTGCGATAGCGGAAGCTAGCGGCGTTGCGCCTAGCCTGACTATCCACCCCTCCCGGAACGCATTGTTGCATGCAAACTCACAATAATCACGAAGAGGCGATCATCGAACGGTCGCGACTCAGATAGACTGCAAACAACCCCCAGCGACCGGGATGAGATTTCTTCAGGAGTTTCAAAGGCCTGAGGAAAGTTTTCCCCGTCATTCACAGGCTGGGAGAGCAAAGTTGTGAGAGCCGCTCACCGCGACCGTATTTCCGCTACCGCTCGTGCTTCCTTCGCGTAAAACGAGACCATGGAAAACACATCGCAAGCCTTTGCCGGCGTGCCGGACGACGAAGGCACCGAGGGCTATCGTGTCCCGCCTCACAATATCGAGGCGGAACAGGCGCTGCTGGGCGCCATTCTCGTCAACAACGAGGCTTACGACCGGCTTTCGAGCTTCCTCGAGCCGACGCATTTTTTCGACGCTCTGCACGGCCGCATCTACGAAGCGTCGGCGAAGCTGATCACGGCGGGCCACCTCGCCTCACCGGTCACGCTGAAGAATTTCTTCGAGCGCGACGAGGCGCTGACCGAAATCGGCGGTCCGCAATATCTGGCGAGGCTCGCCGGTGCGGCCACCACAATCATCAACGCGGAAGAATATGGCCGCACGATCTACGATCTGGCGATACGTCGCGAACTGATCCAGGTCGGCATCGGCCTGCACAACCGGGCCTATGACGCACCCGTCGACGACACGCCGGCGGCGCAAATCCTCGAAGCCGAGCAGCAGCTCTATCAGCTTGCCGAGCGCGGGAAATACGAAGGCGGCTTTCGCAGCTTCCATGAATCGCTCAAGGGCGCCATCGACATGGCGGCGGCGGCTTATGAGCGCGACGGCGGATTGTCCGGCATTTCGTCGGGCCTGCGCGATCTCGACAAGATGATGGGCGGTTTGCAGCCCTCCGATCTCATCATCCTCGCCGGACGCCCCTCGATGGGCAAGACCGCGCTCGCCACCAATATCGCCTTCAATGCCGCCAAGGCCTACAAGGCGGAACACCACACGGACGGTACGGTCGAGGTGAAGGATGGCGCCATCGTCGGCTTCTTCTCGCTCGAAATGTCGGCCGAGCAGCTCGCAACGCGTCTGCTCGCCGAACAATCCGGCGTGCCGTCGGAAAGCATTCGCCGCGGCCGCATTCAGGAAGATGAATTCCACGCGCTGGTCGAGGCCTCGCGCGAGTTGCAGAGCATTCCGCTCTATATCGACGACACGGGCGGCCTCACCATTGCGACGCTGGCGGCCCGCGCCCGGCGTCTCAAGCGCCAGCGCGGCCTCGGCCTCCTCGTCATCGACTACCTGCAATTGCTCGCCGGCTCCGACAAGTCGGGCGAGAACCGCGTGCAGGAAGTGACGCAGATCACGACTGGCCTGAAGACGCTCGCCAAGGAGCTCAACGTGCCGGTGCTGGCGCTCTCGCAGCTCTCGCGTCAGGTCGAAAGTCGCGACGACAAGCGACCGCAGCTCTCGGACTTGCGTGAGTCGGGTTCGATCGAACAGGACGCCGACGTCGTGATGTTCGTGTTCCGCGAGGAATATTACGTGCAGCGTCGCGAGCCGCGCGAGGGAACGCCCGAACATCTCGCCTGGCAGGAAGAGATGGACCAGGTTCACGGCCTCGCCGAAGTCATTATCGGCAAGCAGCGCCATGGACCGACCGGCACCGTTAAACTACAGTTCCAGGCCAATGTGACGCGCTTTGCGGATCATATTTCCGAAGATCACCTGCCGGACCATATGTCTTGAACTTGCCTGAAATCTTCAGCGACGGACCGGTCGCCATGTCCGATCCGGCTTCGGCATCCGCGATCATCTCCATCGACCTCGACGCGGTCGCCACGAATTACGGGCATATCCGTTCGATCGCCGCGGGCGCGGACGTCGCAGGCGTGGTCAAGGCGAACGCCTATGGCGTAGGGATGGTGCCCGTGGCGCGAACGCTCGCCGCCGAGGGATGCCGGAATTTTTTCGTCGCGGATCCCGATGAAGGTGCGACGCTTAGGGCAGCGCTTCCCGATGCTGCGATCTATGTCACCAACGGACTGATGCCGGGGGCGGGTGCCGCCTATCGCGCCCATGCGCTGTCGCCCTGTCTGGGAAGCTTGGCCGAGATCGAGGAATGGCGCCGGGAGGCGGCTCTTGCCGGGCGCGCACTCCGCGCCGCGCTCCACTTCGACACCGGCCTCAGCCGTTTGGGTTTCGACGAGGCGGAAACACGGCGTCTGATCGGCAGTCCCGCTTCCCTCGCCGGCCTCGACATCACCCTCGTCATGAGCCATCTCGCCTGCTCGGACGAACCGGCGCACCCCCTCAATGCGCTTCAGCTTGCCCGCTTCAAGTCGATCCGTGCGGCTTTTCCGGCAGTCCCCGCGAGCTTCGCCAACACGGCCGGCGTGCTTCTCGGCCCGGATTACTGCTTCGATATGGTCCGCCCCGGCTATGGGCTTTATGGCGGCATTCCCGCCGAGGGCAGCCCCAATCCCTTCCATCCGGCCGTCCGGCTCGAAGGCCGGATTCTGCAGATCCGGGATGTGTCCGCCGGGTCCACGGCAGGCTATGGCGCCAGTTGGAAGGCCGAAGGCCCTCGCCGTCTCGCGGTCGTCGCGACGGGCTATGCCGACGGCTATTTCCGCAGCCTCGCCTCGGCCAAGGGCGCCGGCCGCGTCTATATAGGCGGTCATTACGCGCCGGTTGCGGGGCGGGTCTCCATGGACCTCCTGATCATCGATCTGACGGGTCTGCCGGAGGAAGCCGCCCGACGGGGCGACCTTGCGGAGCTGATCGGTCCTCATGTGACCCTGGACGAAGTCGCTGACCGAGCCGGTACAATCGGCTATGAGGTGCTGACGCGCTTGGGAGATCGCGCCAAGCGGCACTACACTGGCGACCGCCTGACGCCATAGAATCAATGAATTGATGGTCCATGCCCCCGGGCATCCGGCCAGCCACCCGCGGGGAGCCGTCTTGAATTTTTTCGCAATTATCGGCCGGGTCATTCTGGCGTTGCTCGGCGAGATCGGCCGGCTTGCCCTTTTCACATGGTCGAGCGTCAGCCACATCTTCCGGCCGCCCTTCTTCTGGCGGCTGCTTGGCCAGCAGATGATGAGGATCGGCTATTTCTCGCTGCCGGTCGTCGCCCTTACCGCTTTCTTCACCGGCGGCGCGCTCGCCCTCCAGATTTACTATGGCGGCAGCACGATCAATTCCGAAAGCATCGTCGCGACCATCGTCGCGCTCGGCATCACGCGGGAACTCGGACCTGTCATGGCCGGCCTGATGGTTGCGGGCCGCGTCTCGGCCGCCATCGCTGCCGAACTCGGCACGATGAAAGTGACCGAACAGATCGACGCGCTGACGACGCTCTCGACCAACCCCTACAAATATCTGGTGGTGCCGCGCCTCGTCGCCGCCGTCATCACGCTGCCTCTTCTCGTCTTCATCGCCGACGTGATCGGCGTGATGGGCGGCTTCATCGTCTCGACCGCGAGCCTGCATTTCAATCCGGGCGTCTATGTCCAGAACACGATCAACTTCCTGAAGGCCGACGACGTGACTTCGGGGCTCATCAAGGCCGGCGTCTTCGGCTTCATCATCGCGCTGATGGGCTGCTTCCAGGGCTTCAACTCGAAAGGCGGCGCACAGGGCGTCGGCCGGGCAACCACCAACGCGGTCGTCACTGCCTCCATTCTCATTCTGGCGTCAAACTACGTGATGACGTCGCTCCTGTTCGCGAAGTGAGGCCCCGGAATGACTGACACACCGAAGATCGAACTGAAGAATGTCACGAAGCGCTTCGGCTCCAAGGTTGTGCTCGACGATCTCAGCCTCGTCGTTCCCAAGGGAAAATCGCTCGTCGTGATCGGCGGCTCGGGCACCGGCAAATCCGTTATGCTGAAATGCGTGCTCGGCATCCTGCGTCCCGAGAAGGGTGAAATCTTCGTCGATGGCCAGAACGTGCTGAAGATGTCGACGACCGAGCGCGAGCAGTCGCTCCGCAAGTTCGGCATGCTGTTCCAGAGCGCCGCTCTCTTCGACAGCCTGCCCGTCTGGCAGAACGTCGCCTTCGGCCTCATCCAGGGCCGCAAGATGCGGCGCAAGGAAGCGAAGGAAATCGCGATCGCGAAGCTTGCGAAGGTCGGCCTGGGCGCCGAAGTGAGCGAGCTCTATCCGGCTGAACTCTCCGGCGGCATGCAGAAGCGCGTCGGCCTCGCCCGCGCCATTGCGACGGATCCGGAAATCATCTTCTTCGACGAGCCGACGACGGGCCTGGATCCGATCATGGCCGACGTCATCAACGACCTGATCGTCGATAGCGTCAAAGACCTCGGCGCCACGGCATTGTCGATCACGCATGACATGGCGAGCGCCCGCAAGATCGCCGACGAGATCGCCATGATCCACAAGGGCCGGATCATTTGGGCCGGTCCCCGCTCGGAGATCGATTCCAGCGGCAACGACTATGTGGATCAGTTCATCCATGGCCGCGCCACCGGCCCGATCAAGATGGACGTTCTGAAACCCTGATGGCTCGCGCCTCGCGCACCTTTGTCTGTCAATCCTGCGGCGCGGTTACTCCGCGCTGGTCGGGACGGTGCGAATCCTGCGGCGAGTGGAACACCATCGTCGAGGAACAGGCGGAAAGCTCAGGCGTCGGCGGCGGGCCTTTGAAACTGGTCGGCAAGAAGGGCCGCCAGATCGAGCTCGTTTCGATGGCTGGCGAGACCGCGGACCCGCCGCGCCTCGTCACCGGTGTCGCCGAATTCGATCGCGTCTGCGGCGGCGGTCTGGTGCCGGGCTCCGCCCTCCTCGTCGGTGGCGATCCTGGTATCGGCAAATCGACTCTGCTGTTGCAGGCGATGGCGGCACTCGGTCGCAAGGGCGCCGATGTGGTCTATATCTCGGGCGAAGAAGCGATTGCGCAGGTGCGCATGCGCGCGCGCCGTCTCGGTCTCGCCGACGCCGCGGTGCAGCTCGGCGCGGAGACCAATCTCAAGGACATCATCGCGACGCTCGAAAGCGGGAAGGCGCCTGCAGCCGTCGTCATCGATTCGATCCAGACCATGTGGAGCGAAGCGCTCGAATCCGCGCCGGGCACCGTCAGTCAGGTTCGCGCGACGGCGCAGGATCTGGTGCGTTTCGCCAAGCGGCACAGTACGGCGATCATCCTCGTGGGTCATGTGACGAAGGACGGCCAGATCGCCGGCCCCCGCGTCGTCGAACACATGGTCGACTGCGTGCTCTATTTCGAAGGCGAGCGCGGCCATCAGTTCCGTATCCTGCGCGCGGTCAAGAACCGCTTCGGTCCCGCGAATGAAATCGGCGTCTTCGAGATGGGCGAGCTTGGTCTTCAGGAAGTACCGAACCCCTCTGCGCTCTTCCTGGGCGAGCGCGATGGCGAAACGAGCGGCTCGGCGGTCTTTGCCGGCATCGAGGGCACGCGGCCCGTCCTCGTCGAAATTCAGGCCCTGGTCGCGCAGAGCTCGCTCGGCACGCCGCGCCGTGCGGTCGTCGGCTGGGATTCTGGTCGCCTGTCGATGGTGCTTGCGGTCCTCGACGCGCGCTGCGGACTGACGCTCGGCGGTCAGGACGTCTATCTCAACGTCGCCGGCGGATTGCGAATCAATGAGCCGGCGGCCGACCTCGCCGTGGCCGGCGCGCTCGTCTCCTCGATCACCGGCAACGCCCTTCCCTCCGACTGCGTCATCTTCGGCGAAATCAGCCTTTCGGGCGCGATCCGGCCCGTCAGCCAGATGGAGGCCCGGCTGAAAGAGGCCGAAAAACTGGGCTTCAAACGCGCCATCCTGCCTACTTCGACAGCGCGCCAGCGACCCTCGACCGGGCTCGCATTAACCGAGATTTCGGACCTGGCCGGCCTCGTCGCACATCTCGCGGCAGGCAAAGGTAAACGTCCCCGCGAGCAGCGGACCAACGAGCTGTGATAGACTTCGATGTCTCAGGGAGGGACTGAGTGACGCTCTTCGACGGCATCATTATCGGCGTTCTGCTCATCTCGAGCGTGCTCGCGATGTTGCGCGGCTTCACCAACGAGGTCCTGTCGATCCTCGCCTGGGTGGTCGGTGCGCTCGCCGCCCTGTGGCTCTTTCCTTATGCGACGCCGATCTTCCGGACGATGATCTCATCGGACTGGCTCGCCGCCGTCGTCGCGGCCCTCGCCGTCTTCATCATAGGCTATGTGCTGGTCGCGGCCTTCACGGTACGCTGGGCGGACCATCTGCTGGCGCTGCACGAGCAGGCGGAAAGTCTCGACAGGACGCTGGGTTTCCTGTTCGGCCTTGTGCGCGGCCTCTTGATTGTCACCGTCGCATACCTATTTTTCGCTTGGCTGGTACCCAATCCGGCCGATCAGCCCGACTGGATCCGGAATGCGCGGCTGAGACCGCTCGTCGAGAGATCCGCCGCCGCCCTCTTCACCCTGGCGCCATCCGGACCGTATCACGGCCGGCGAATCGATGTCCCTGACCAGGCGGACAGGACGACCGCGCCGCAGCGGCAACCCGCCGCACCGGCGCCGCAACCGAGCACTTCTGCGGCGAATCCGCCGCCCGCGCAGGCCGATAAATCTGGCGCTGACACGGGCAAGAGCGACGGCTATAACACCTCCGAACGGAGGGGTCTCGACAGGCTGTTCGAGAATACTGAGTAACGGATACCCCTTTGGGAGCGCCCTCGGATGTACCAGCAATTGCCCCTCCCTCTTCCTGATACGGCCCGAACGCAAGGGCCGCGGAAACGCAGCGCCCTGATGGAGGGCGGCCTCACAGACCAGGACCTTGAAGGAGACACGCTGCGCGAAGAGTGCGGCGTGTTTGGCGTTTTTGGCCACCCCGACGCCGCCGCGCTGACAGCCCTCGGCCTCCATGCCCTCCAGCATCGTGGCCAGGAAGCGGCCGGCATCGTCAGCTATGACGGCGACCACTTCCATTCCGAACGCCGGCTGGGCCTCGTCGGTGACCACTTCTCGAGCGGCAAGGTGATGGAACGGCTGATGGGCGACATCGCCATCGGCCATGTCCGCTACTCGACGACCGGCGAAACGATCCTGCGCAATGTGCAGCCGCTCTTTGCCGATCTCTGGGGCGGCGGCTTCGCCATCGGCCATAACGGCAACCTCACCAACGCCATCACGCTGCGCAACGAGCTCGTGCGCGCCGGCGCCATCTTCCAGTCGACATCGGACACCGAAACCATTTTGCAGCTCGTCGCGCGCAGCCGCAGCCCCCGCGTGATGGACCGTTTCGTCGACGCGCTGCGCCAGATCGAAGGCGCCTACGCCCTCGTCGCGCTGACGCCGAAGAAGCTCATCGGCGCGCGCGATCCGCTCGGCATCCGCCCCCTCGTTCTCGGCACGCTCAACGGCGCGCCGATCCTCTGCTCGGAAACCGTGGCGCTCGACATCATCGGCGCGGATTTCGTGCGCGAGATCGAGCCCGGCGAGATCGTCGTCTGTACCCGCGAGGGCATTGAATCGATCCGCCCCTTCCCGCCGCAACGCCCGCGGCCCTGCGTCTTCGAATATATCTACTTCTCCCGGCCCGACAGCATCGTCGGGGGCCGCAGCGTCTATAACGTCCGCAAGGAACTCGGCCGTCAGCTTGCCATCGAGAGCCATGTCGATGCCGACGTCGTAATTCCCGTTCCGGACTCCGGCGTTCCCGCCGCGCTGGGCTATGCGACGCAGTCGGGCATCCCCTTCGAACTCGGCATCATCCGCAATCACTATGTCGGCCGCACCTTCATCGAGCCGACGCAGCACATCCGCCAGCTCGGCGTAAAGTTGAAGCACAACGCCAACCGGGCGATCGTCGAAGGCAAGCGCATCATCCTCGTCGACGACTCGATCGTGCGCGGCACCACCTCGGTCAAGATCGTGAAGATGATGTACGAGGCCGGCGCGAAGGAAGTGCATATGCGCATCGCCAGCCCGCCGATCACGCATCCCGATTTCTACGGCATCGACACGCCGGAGCGCGAGCAGCTCCTTGCCGCGCAATACGATCTCGAGGGTATGCGCAGCTATATCGGCGTCGACAGCCTCGCCTTCATTTCGGTGGATGGTCTTTATCGCGCGCTGGGCTACAAGGGCCGCGATCAGGAGTTT
Source organism: uncultured Alphaproteobacteria bacterium (assembly GCA_903889655.1). Lineage (GTDB taxonomy): Bacteria > Pseudomonadota > Alphaproteobacteria > Parvibaculales > Parvibaculaceae > Parvibaculum. Next base: position 9,522 of record CAISYL010000262.1, read on the forward strand.
CCGCAGTTCACCGACCATTGCTTCACAGGCGACTATCCGACGCCCCTCACCGACAAGGTCGGTGAACAACGCACGAGCCAGTTGTCGCTGCTCGCTGAAATCGCGTAAGGCCACCGCACATGACTGGACGTCTTCAGGACCGCCTTGCGGTCATCACTGGCGCTTCACGCGGCATCGGCCGCGCCGTGGCGCTTGGCTACGCGGCCGAAGGCGCCCATGTCATCCTCGTCTCCCGCACGGTAGGCGGACTTGAGGAGGTCGACGACGAAATCCGGAAAGTCGGCGGCAAGGCGACGCTGGTGCCGCTCGACATTACCGATTTCGGCGCCATCGACCGGCTCGGCGCAACGATCTTCGAGCGTTGGGGCAAGCTCGACATTCTGGTCGGCAACGCCGGCACGCTCGGCGTGCTGACGCCTGTTAGCCATCTCGAAATCAAGGCCTGGGACAAGCTTCTCAACACCAACATCACCGCCAACTGGCGCATGATCCGCTCCTTCGAGCCGCTGTTGAAACGCTCCGAAGCCGGTCGCGCGATCTTCGTGACGTCGGGCGCCGCGCACAAGACGAAGCCCTATTGGGGCGGCTATGCGATGAGCAAGGCGGCGCTCGAGGCGCTAGTGAAGACCTGGGCGGCCGAATGCGCGAATACGAGCATTCGCGCGAACCTCATCAGCCCGGGCCCGACCCGCACCGCGATGCGCAAACAGGCCATGCCCGGCGAAGACCCGACCACACTGACCAAACCCGCCGACCTCGTGCCGCTTTTCATCGAGCTGGCCATGGCGTCCTGCGAACGGAACGGCGAAGTGGTCGAATACAAAAAATCCGTGAAAGCTTAAGCCCGTCAGGCTTCTGCCTCGCCCGGAGCAACCGCCCGGGATGGCACCGAAGGCTCAGTTGTTGCGCTTCTTCTTGTCCGCGAACGGGTTCTTGCGCGCGCGCATGAAGAGGCGGATCGGCACACCGGGCAGATCGAAGCTCTCGCGCAATCCGTTCACCAGATAGCGGCGATAGGCCGTCGGTACTTCTTCGGCGCGGCTGGAGAAGACGGCAAAGGTCGGAGGCCGCGACTTCACCTGCGACATGTATTTGAGATTGATCGCGCGGCCCTTCAACGCCGGCGGCGGATGGCGCGAGATCGCCTCTTCGAGCCAGCGATTGAGCTTCGCCGTCGAGATGCGCGCATTCCAGACGGTGTGTACGGTCTCGATCTGCGGCATCAGCTTGTCGGTACCGCGACCCGTCAGCGCCGACAACGTGACGATGGGAAGGCCTCGCACCTGCGGCAACAGGCGTTCGAGTTCTTCCTTGAGTTCGCGGAGCTTTGCCTGCGGGTCTTCGACCATGTCCCACTTGTTGACGACGATGACCATCGCCCGGCCTTCCTGCTCGACGAGATCGACGATGTGGAGGTCCTGCCGCTCGAAGGGAATGCTCGCGTCGAGCGTCACCGCGACGACTTCGGCGAAGCGGATCGCGCGCAGCGTGTCGGCGACGGAGAGTTTTTCTAGCTTTTCGGTGACGCGAGCGCGGCGGCGCATCCCGGCCGTATCCCAGAGCTTCACCCGGCGCCCACGCCAGGCCCATTCGATGCCAATCGCATCGCGCGTGATGCCGGCTTCAGGGCCGGTCAGCATCCGATCCTCGCCAAGAAGGTAATTCACCAGCGTCGATTTGCCGACATTCGGGCGACCGACGATCGCGATGCGCAGCGGCGCTTCGAGATCGGGCTCGTAGGGCGCCTCGGGATCGAAGCCGCCTTCGGCTTCCGCTTCGGCGGCCAGCGCATCCTCGACGGCTTGCTCGCGCTCCTCCTCCTCGATCCTGTCCGCATAAGGCTGGATCGACTGGTAGAGCGCCGAGAGCCCTTCGCCATGTTCGGCCGACAACGGAATGGGCGCACCGAGACCGAGCTCGAACGCCTCCATGCGCCCCGCCTCGCCCGCGCCGCCTTCGCACTTGTTGGCGACGAGAACGACGGGTGTCGGCGACTTGCGAAGGATCTGTGCGAACCGTTTGTCGAGCGGCGTGACGCCGGCGCGCGCGTCCATCAACAACAGACAGACATCGGCATCCGCAATGGCGGCATCCGTCTGCCGCCGCATACGCCCTTCGAGACTGTCTGATGCCGCCTCTTCGAGACCGGCTGTGTCGATCACCGTGAAGGTAAGATCGCCGAGATGCGCCTCGCCCTCACGGCGGTCGCGCGTGACCCCCGGCGTATCATCGACAAGAGCGAGCTTCTTGCCGACGAGCCGATTGAACAGCGTGGACTTGCCGACGTTCGGCCGCCCTACAATGGCAACTTTGAATGACACGGGGCCAATGCCCTCTCTCAACTCACAACGCCGGAATGCGCGAAGTTACTTCAGCGCGACGAGTTCCGCGTCGTCCGTCAGAATATAAACGATCCCGTCCGCCGCGATCGGAGCAATCAGCGTCTTGCCCGGCAGATCGATCTGGCCCTTGATCTCGCCGGTGTAAGGCGACACGGAAAGGGCCTTGCCCGTCGTCGAGACGAAGATCAGCCGGTCGCTGATAAGCAGCGGCCCGCTCCACTCGATCGGCTTCGACTTCTCTTCAGGATCCTCCCAACGATCGAGCTTCGTCAGCCACCGGATGCGGCCATCGCGACGCGACAAGGCGATGATTTCCTGATCTGTCGTGAGGAGGAAGACATATTCGCCGGCGACCCAGGGGGTCTGCACGCCCGCAATGTCGCGCGTCCAGACCCGTTCACCGGTGCGCAGGTCGATCGAGACCATGCGGCCGGAATGGCTGATCGCAAAGACGCGGTCACGGTCGATGACCGGACGGCCCGCGATATCGTTGAGTTCGGAAAGCGAGGTCAACGTCCCCGTACGAGTCAGCGAATCCGACCAGAGCACGGTGCCATTCTCGACGCGCAGCGCGAAGAGTTCGCCCGAAGAATAAGGGACGACGACGATGTTGCCGGCGACTGCGGGACTCGTCGCGGCAAGAATGCCGGCGCTTTCCGTGATGCCGCGATGGCGCCAGAGAATTTGGCCGTTCGCCTCCGCGAGGCAGATGAGCTGATTGTCGGACGTCACCGCGAAAACGCGGCCGCCATTGGCGGTCGGCGAAGCCCGGAAGGGCACGCCCGCATCCGTCGTCCAGAGAACCTTGCCCGATGCGGGATCGAGCGCATGAACCTTGCCGAAGCCGGTGGCGACGAAAAGTTTGCCGCCGTCATATGCGACGCCGCCGCCACGGGCCTTTTCGGAATCCTCGTCCTCGGGCGTCAGGTCCTGCTTCCAGAGCTGGTTGCCTGATTTCGCATCGAAGGCCCGGATGCCGGCTTCGGAGTCGAGCACGAAAACCTTGCCCTCCGCGACGATCGGCGAGGCGACGAGACGCTGCACACGATCGGAGCCCTCGCCGGCGCTCGTGCTCCAGAGCTTGTCGAGATTGCCCGGCGCGGCGAGATGATACATCGCGTTGTCGGCGGTGCCGCCCGGCTGCGTCCAGTCCTTGTTTTCGAAGGGTTTCGGCAACTCGACCGCGTTATCCTTGATGTCCGGATCGACTTCGAGCTTCGTCTCGAGTTCCATGACGGAGAGGCGTTTCCCCGGCAGCTTCGGCTTCGGCGCGGACGTGAACATGTCGTCGAACATGCTGCAGCCGCCGAGACCGACCATCAGCACCGCGATTGCGATGAGCCCCGTGGCCCGGATAGAGGATCGAATGCGGGCAGATTTAAAATCCGCAGCCATGAACGTCACTCCGCCTTCGCGGCCGCATTGGCGGGCGCTGCATTGTTGGGGGTCGAAGCCTCTCCGGCGCCTGCCGGCTTCGCTTCAGATGTCGCGGCGGGTTTCGGCACGCGCGGCGCGATGAGCGCCAACATCACATGCGCGCGATCGCGCAAGCCCGCCGACGCCGTCGCGTCAGAGACGATGGCTTCGAAATAACCCTGAGCTTCCTGATATTTGCCGGCCTTGAAAGCAGACAGGCCGAGCACCTCGCGAGCGCTGTTGCGCCACGCGGTCTCGTCGTCGTTGAGGCTTCCGATCCGGCCCTTGATGTCGTCATAGCTCGCCGTGTCGACCAGCAGCAGCGCCGCCTTGACCTTCGCCATATCGCGCAGTGTCTGCGGCGCCCCCGATGTGGCCGCCATGGCGTCGTAAACCGCGATCGCATCTTTCGCATTTCCCGCATCGGCCAGCGTATCGGCCTGGCGCAGACGCGCGAGCGCCGCATAACCTGAAGGCGCCGTCGCCGCGAACTCGCCGAAAGCGGCGGCAGCTTTCGCAGGCTCTTCCTTGGCCGCTTCATCGACGATCTGGCTGTACCGCGCGGAAGCTTCCTCGTTGCGCGAGCGCTCCCAGGCGCGCCAACCGACGATGCCGGAGGCGACGACGATGATGCCGATGGCGAGCCCGGCGAGATAGATGCCGTATTTTTCCCAAAGCTGCTTCACCTGGTCGCGGCGAAGGTCTTCTTCGATTTCACGGAAGAGATCGGTCAAGAGTGCACTCCGAAGGGTGACCAGGAAGCAATGTTCAGGGGATGCGCCGACACGGCGCCAACACCTTCCCCCTCGCCTGTTGGCAGGCGGCGTAAAATAGCCCGGGGGCTCCGGATTGGCAAACCTGATCCGGCCGGAAAGGCCCACAAATGCCTGTTATTATTTTACTTTTTTCATGCCGTAGGTGTGTTCGACCGCCGGAAAGGTGCGTGCCCGCACTTCGCGTGCATAGGCTTCCGCCGCGCCGGCGATCTGGGCCCCCAGCGTCGCGAATTCCTTGACGAATTTGGGCGCCCGGGGCGACAGGCCAAGCATGTCCTCAAGGACGAGTATCTGGCCGTCGCAGGCCGCCGAAGCGCCGATACCGATGGTCGGGATATCGATTTGTCGCGTGATCTTGGCCGCGAGAGGTTCGGCCATGCCTTCGAGCACGACCGCAAAAGCACCCGCCTCCGCAATCGCGGCGGCATCTTCCTCGATCGAGGCCCACTCCTCCTCGACGCGGCCCTGCGTCTTGAAGCCGCCCATGACCTGGATTGACTGCGGCGTCAGGCCGATATGA
>CAISYL010000263.1 GCA_903889655.1 uncultured Alphaproteobacteria bacterium
AGCTGATCCGGCGCGGGCGCGAATTCGTCGGCCTCTCGCCCTTCACCAACGAGAAGTCCCCCAGCTTCACCGTCAATGACGACAAGCAGTTCTGGCATTGCTTCTCGTCGGGCGAGCATGGCGACGTCATCAAGTTCCTCGAAAAGACCGAGAACCTTTCCTTCCTCGAAGCGGTCGAGCGGCTGGCCGCCGAAGCCGGCCTCGACATGCCGCAGCGCGACGTCCATGCGGTCGAACGCGCGAAGGAAGAGGCGACCCTCATCGACGTGATGGAAATGGCCGTCGCCTTCTATCGCGAGCGGCTGACGGCGGGCATTGGGGCCGAGGCGCGCGCCTATCTCGAGCGGCGCGGCCTGAAGCAGGCGACTATCGAGACCTTCGGCCTCGGCTATGCGCCGGAAGATCGCCACGCGCTGCTGCGCCACCTGAAGGCGAAGGAGGTTTCCGTCGCGCAGATGGCCGAAGCCGGCCTCATCATCGCCGGCGCGGATATTCCCGAGCCCTATGACCGCTTCCGCAATCGCGTGATGTTTCCGATCGCCGACAGTCGCGGCCGCACCATCGCCTTTGGCGGCCGGGCGCTCGACAGCGAGGCCAAGGCCAAATACCTGAACTCGCCGGAGACGCCGCTCTTCCACAAGGGCCGTGGCCTCTACAATCTCCACCGTGCGCGCAAGCCCGCCTATGACGCCGGAACGGTCATCGCCGTTGAAGGCTATATGGACGTGATCGGCATGGCGCAGGGCGGCATCGACAATGCGGTCGCGCCGCTCGGCACCGCGCTCACCGAGGACCAGATCGGCCTGATGTGGCGCCTAGCGCCGGAGCCGATCCTCTGCTTCGACGGCGACAAGGCGGGGCTCCGCGCCGCCTTCCGCGCGGTCGAGCGCGTGCTGCCGCTGCTGAAGCCCGGCCATTCGCTGCGCTTCGCGCTGCTGCCCGGCGGCAAGGACCCGGACGACCTCGTGCGCGAGGAGGGCGGCGATGCGATGCGCGCGATCCTCGCCGAAGCCCGTCCGCTCGCCGACATGGTCTGGGAAAAGGAAGTCTCGGCCGGAAGCTGGGACACGCCCGAGCGCCGCGCCGCGCTCGAAGCCCGCATCGACGAGGTGGTGGGCGAGATCGCCGACCCCAAAGTCAAATCCCACTACAGCCAGGACATGCGCGCCCGCATCGCGAAGCTTTTCGGCCGCGACCGGCCGCAGGGCGGCTTCCGTCAGGGCGCCAATTTCCGCCAGAACCAGCCCTATGACCGGGGCCGCCCGGGCGGTTTCCGCGACGGGGGCAGGGGCGGGCGCTTCATCCGCGATCCCCGCCTGATCCCCGTGACGCCGGAGCTTCGCCGCTCGGCTTTGGTGCGCGACAAGGCCGCCGGCGTGCAGAAAATGGAGCAGCTTCTGCTCCTCAGCCTCCTCAACCATCCGCAACTTCTGGAGGATTACTGCGAGGAACTGTCGCGGATCGAGATAAAGACTCCGGCGCTTGACAGATTACGCAATGAAATCATAGATATAGCAGCTCTTCATGCGCCCCTTGACAGGGCGGCGCTGAAGAACCATTTGGTCTCTAGGGATTTGGCGGATATAGCACAGCGTCTGGAGGACGGGGCGGCGCAGAAAAGCGACCGGTTCGCCTGGCCGGACGTCTCGCGCGAGGAAGCTGAAACCGGTTTTCTTCATACACTGGCGCGGCACCGTCGGACGATTACCCTGGAGGCCGAACTCAGAGCAGCCGAGCGCGCTCTGGCGGAAGATATGAACGAGGAGAACTGGTCGCGGCTGCAAGCCATCCACGCCCAGCTCGAATTGCCGGAAGTCGAAGATCCGGTGCTTGTCGGAAGCAAGGCGGAGTGAGGAAATCGGGGCGGGCTGCGCAAGCGGGAAGAGGCAGCCGGTGACAGTGGAGCTTCAGGGGGAAGCCGCAACCGTCATCAAGATAGAGCAGGAATGACGACCCGTGGGGCGCGCGACCGGCAGAGCCGGGTGCGGCGGCCACGGGTTTTTGCGAATTCGACGTCGGCGCCCTTGCAGGCAGGCCGGCGCGGGACACATCAATATCACGGGCCTTTTTCTAAAGGGTCCGTTCAGATTTCAGGCGGAGAGTTGCTGAATGGCGAGCAAGACGGCAGAGCAGGCGGAAGCCCCGGAAGCGGCACCCGAGGTCGTTCAGGATGGGCCCCTGCTCGACATGTCCGATGCCGCGGTCAAGAAGATGATCAAGGCCGCGAAGGTGCGCGGCTTTGTGACCTATGACGAGCTGAACAAGGTTCTTCCCTCGGAAGAATTCTCCTCCGAGCAGATCGAGGACACGCTGTCGATGCTCTCCGAAATGGGCATCAACGTCGTCGAGAACGACGAGGCTGAAGAAACCGCCGAAGGCGGCGAGGCGGAAGTCGAGGCTGAGGTAGAGGCCGACGACGAGGAGCCCACCACCAGCAAGGCCGTCGCGACCACCACCACGACGTCGACCGCGCTCGACCGCACCGACGATCCGGTGCGCATGTATCTGCGCGAGATGGGCTCCGTCGAGCTTCTGTCGCGCGAAGGCGAAATCGCCATCGCCAAACGCATCGAGGCCGGCCGCGAGACGATGATCGCGGGCCTCTGCGAAAGCCCGCTGACCTTCCAGGCCATCATCATCTGGCGCGACGAGTTGAACGAAGGGAAGATTCTCCTTCGCGACATCATCGACCTCGACGCGACTTATGCCGGCCCCGACGCCAAGAAGATCGACCATAGCCAGGCCGCCCTCAACGGAGAGGCGCCGCCGCGCATCGAGCCGGAAGAGGAAGAGGTCGACGACGACGGCGAGGACAGCGAGAACTCGATGTCGCTCGCCGCGATGGAAGCGGAACTGAAGCCCAAGGTTCTCGAAAGCTTCGACCGTATCGCCAACGACTACAAGAAGCTGCGCAAGCTGCAGGACCAGAAGGTCGAAGCCGCGCTGAAGGGCGAGGATTTCGCCGGCGCCTCCGACAAGAAATACCAGAAGCTCACCTCCGACCTCATCGAGGAAGTGAAGAGCCTCTCGCTCAATAACAACCGCATCGAAAGCCTCGTCGAGCAGCTCTACGCGATCAACAAGCGCCTGATGGCGCTCGAAGGCCGCCTGCTGCGCTTTGCCGAAAGCCACGGCATCCCGCGCGAGGAATTCCTGAAGCAGTATTACAACGAAGAACTCGATCCGAACTGGGTCCGCCGCGTCAGCCGCCTGAAGGGCAAGGGCTGGGCGTCCTTCGCCAAGGATGAGCGCGACCAGGTGAAGGAAATCCGCGGCCACATCCACCAGCTCGCCACCGAGACCGGCCTCGACATCGGCGAATATCGCCGCATCGTCTCGACCGTGCAGAAGGGCGAGCGCGAGGCCCGCATCGCGAAGAAGGAAATGGTGGAGGCGAACCTCCGCCTCGTCATCTCCATCGCGAAGAAATACACCAATCGCGGACTGCAGTTCCTCGATCTCATTCAGGAAGGCAATATCGGCCTGATGAAGGCGGTCGATAAGTTCGAATACCGCCGCGGCTACAAGTTCTCGACCTATGCGACATGGTGGATCCGTCAGGCGATCACGCGGTCGATCGCCGACCAGGCGCGCACCATCCGCATCCCGGTCCACATGATCGAGACGATCAACAAGCTGGTGCGCACCTCGCGCCAGATGCTCCACGAGATCGGCCGCGAGCCGACGCCGGAAGAGCTCGCCGAAAAGCTCGGCATGCCGCTCGAAAAGGTCCGCAAGGTCCTGAAGATCGCGAAGGAGCCGATCTCCCTCGAAACGCCCATCGGCGACGAGGAAGACAGCCACCTCGGCGACTTCATCGAGGACAAGAACGCGATCCTGCCGATCGACGCGGCGATCCAGTCGAACCTGCGCGAAACGACGACGCGCGTGCTCGCCTCGCTGACGCCGCGCGAGGAGCGCGTGCTCCGCATGCGCTTCGGCATCGGCATGAACACCGACCACACGCTGGAAGAAGTCGGCCAGCAATTCTCGGTGACGCGCGAACGCATCCGCCAG
>CAISYL010000264.1 GCA_903889655.1 uncultured Alphaproteobacteria bacterium
AGCCGTAGCCCGTCTCCGGCCGCGTCGGTGCGACGCCGAAGGTGACGAGACGTCCACGCGCCGCGGCGGGAGCCGCGAGCTCCACGACGTTTCTAAAACTTCCGATGTCGGTAATGAGATGATCCGACGGTTCGACGAACATGATCGCACCCGGATCTTCGGCGATGAGCAGCAGGGCCGCCGCCGCTAGCGCGGGCGCCGTATTGCGGCGCGTCGGCTCAAGCAGAATGCGCAAGGGCTCGACGCCGATCTCCGCAAGCTGCTCGGCAATCAGGAAACGATGCTCTTCATTGGCGATGACGAGCGGGCGGCCGAACATGGCATCGTCCGCCGTTCGCAGCGCCGTCTCCTGCAACATCGTGCGATCGGAGAGCAGCGGCAGAAGCTGTTTGGGATAGGCGGCGCGCGACAGGGGCCAGAGCCGCGTTCCCGATCCGCCGCACAGGAGAACCGGATAGATCTGGCGCGCGGTCGCCTCGTCGGGCGAACGGCGCATGTCGAGGACGTTCATTTGCATCACCTTCCTCGTGCTGCGAATCGGAGAAGAGAAAAGAGGGTGCCGTCATCGGCACGCGAATCTCGTCATCGCTGATGAAGATTGAAGGTGGCGCAGCACCACACGGCTTGCGAGTGACCAAACCGTGGTCCGCGGCGACCGCTACGGTTCGTCTGGTGCGCATCGGGCACAGGGGGCAACTTCCGCAGACGCTGTCCAGGTCGGCCACGTAATTGCCACAACCTCGCCCATGTCGCCTCATAGACTGTGTCAGGTGTGACGGAAGTATCCAGAGGCCGCGAATATTTCCCGCGAGGAGTGGAGTAAAGAAATGGACGACCTGATGGATGGAATGGAGGCTCATATCAAGGGTTTGCGACGATATGCGCTCGCCCTTGTCGGAGATCCGGCCGACGCGGACGATCTGGTTCAGGAAAGTCTCAGGCGCGTACTCTCTTATGTCAGCGATCGCGACAGCGTCGAAAACTGGAAGGCCTATCTTTACACAACATTGCATAATGTCCGCGCTGTTCACTACGCGCGCCGCGCGGCGCAGAACCAGGTGCCGATCGACGATTATGCGGAAGAGATTTCCTGCCCGGCGCCTCAACATGCTCATCTCGATTATCTCGATCTCTCCCGCGCGCTGATGCGCCTGCCCACGGACCAGAGGGAAGTGGTTCTTCTGGTGGGGCTTGAGGGGTTGTCCTACCGCGAAGTCGCCGACCTTCTCGACATCCCTGTCGGTACGGTCATGTCGCGGCTGAGCCGCGCGCGTGCCGCCCTGCGCCGTTTGATGGGCGGTCTGCCGGAAATCGCCGAAGCTGAAGTCGATGTGGAGAATATCGATCTCGCCCCGGCGACGGCGGCAACAGCCATCGAACCCGGTCGCGCCTGATCCCTTCCGGCTCCGGGCCGTCCGGCAGTGTCGTCATGGTCCCGCTCGTCGTGGATGCTCACACAAGGCCTGTCCCGCCGTTCCCTCCATTCGGGATGATCCGGCATGCCGCTCCGCTGCCGGACCTGCTAGACTGCGCCTCGTGGCTCGCCATGGGGCGGCCACGGCGGTCCGGATGGACCGCCCTCCCAGCCGTTAACCTTTGCCGCCGGTGTTTGGCGGGCCCTCTTCGTGATGAGGCGGTGAATGTGCTAGGGTCCGGCCTCAGGCAACGGGGATCGACGTGACGATATATCCGGTCATTTTGTCGGGCGGTGTGGGGTCCAGACTCTGGCCCACTTCGCGCGCCCTTTATCCCAAGCAATTGCTGCCGTTGGTTTCGGAACGCGCCATGCTGCTCGAAACGGCGCTGCGCGTCACCGATCCGGCCGTTTTCGCGCCGACGATCGTCGTTTCCAATGACGAGCACCGCTTCATCATCGCGCAGCAGATGCGCGAGGCGGGCCTCGTTCCGCTGGCCCATCTGCTCGAGCCCGAAGGCCGCAACACGGCGCCCGCCGCCGCCGCGGCTGCGGCCTACGTCCAGACCCACGATCCCAAGGGCGTGGTTCTCATATTGCCCGCCGATCACCACATCCGCGATGTCCCGGCTTTCCGCGCCGCGATTGCCGCCGGCGAGAAGCTGGCGCTCGAAGGCAAGCTCGTCACCTTCGGCATCGTCCCCTCCGCCCCGGAAACGGGTTATGGCTATATCAAACGCGGCGCCTCGATTGGCGCGGGCGCCTTCGCAGTCGAGCGTTTCGTCGAAAAGCCCGATGCGGCGACGGCGAGGACCTATCTCGACCAGGGCGGTTATGACTGGAATGCGGGCATCTTCATGTTCCGCGCCGACCGCATCCTCGACGAGATGCGCCGTCACTGCCCGTCGATTGCCGCGCTCGCCGCCGAGGCGGTGCACAAGGGCAGCCGCGATCTGGACTTTCTGCGCCTTCAGCCGGAAGCCTTCAACGCCTGTCCCTCGGACTCGATTGACTATGCCGTCATGGAACACACGCACGATGCCGTCGTCGTGCCGGTCGAAATGGGCTGGAGCGATATCGGCAGCTGGTCGGCCCTGTGGGACATCGGTGACAAGGACGTCGGCGGCAATGTGCTGACGGGCGACGTCCTCACGCAGGACACGAAGAACTGCTTCATCCGCGCGGAGACCGGTCTTGTCGCGACGCTCGGCGTCGAAAACCTTATCATCGTAGACACCGGCGACGTCCTCTTCGTCGCTGCGAAGGACCGCGTTCAGGACGTCAAGAAGATCGTAGAGCGCATCGCCGCGGATGGCCGCACCGAACATCAGGCTCATAACCGCGTATATAGGCCCTGGGGCTTCTACGAATCTCTGGACGCCGGCGAACGTCACCAGGTGAAGCACCTGATGGTCTATCCGGGCGCGTCTCTCTCGCTGCAGATGCATCATCGCCGGGCCGAGCACTGGGTGGTCGTCAGCGGTCACGCACGGGTCACGGTGGGCGAAGAGATAAAGATTCTCCAGGAGAACGAGTCGACTTATATTCCGGTGGGCACCAAACATCGACTTGAAAATCCCGGCGGTGCGCCGTTGAGCATCATCGAGGTGCAGTCGGGCGACTATCTCGGGGAGGACGACATCGTGCGTTTCGACGATGTCTACGGCCGCAGTTCGAAGGCATCGGCTGCGGAATAGGGGGCGGCCGGGCACGTAGTGGTGATGGTGGGTAAACAGCATCTGGCAGGCAGGGTCGAGGCGCTCAAGGGAACGAGAATTCTCTGCGTCGGCGATGTCATGCTCGATCGCTATATCTATGGCGACGTCGAACGCATATCGCCGGAAGGCCCCATTCCGGTTTTACGTGTGAAAGAGGAACGCTCGATGCTCGGCGGCGCGGGCAACGTCGTGCGCAATCTTGCGGCGCTGGGCGCGGAAGTCGCCTTTGCCTCGGTCGTCGGCGCTGACGATATCGGCGAGGAAATCGGACGGATGCTCGCCGCCATCCCCGCCGTGCATGCGAGCATGACCGTCGACCCGCTGCGCCGCTCGACGGTCAAGGCCCGTTATGTTGCGATGGGTCAGCAGGTTTTGCGGGCCGATTATGAAACGAACACCGCTCTTTCGCCGGCCCTGCAACGCGAACTCATCGACAGGGTGCACGGGCTCCTTCCGGGCATGCAGGTCGTGGTGCTGTCCGATTACGGCAAGGGTGTTCTCGCCCAGAATGTCTGCCGTGCGGTCATAGACGCCGCGCGCGCCGCCGGAATCCCGGTGGTGGTCGATCCGAAGGGGCGCAATTACGACATCTATCGTGGCGCGACCGTCGTGACGCCAAACCGCAAGGAACTTGCCGAGGCGACAGGCCAGGCGATCGACAGCGATGCGACGCTTGTCTCGCTGGCGCGCGAGGTCATCGCCGAGGCGGGCATCGGCTCCATGATCGTGACGCGCAGCCAGGAAGGCATGAGCGTCGTTACGGCAGAGGGGAATGTCTCGCACCTTCCGGCCGAGTCCCGCGAAGTCTTCGACGTCTCGGGCGCCGGCGATACGGTGATCTCGACGCTTGCGGCGGCGCTCGCGACCGGCCTGCCGCTGGTCGATGCGGCAAGCCTCGCCAATACCGCGGCGGGTATCGTCGTTGCCAAGGTCGGCACGGCGGTCGTCTACCGCGATGAGCTTGCGGCGAAGCTGCGCGAACACGAATTGTCGTCGATGGAACTGAAGATCGTGACGCGCGAAGCAGCGCAGGACATCGCCGCCGCCTGGCGCCGAAAGGGTCTCAAGGTGGGTTTCACCAATGGGTGCTTCGATCTTCTGCATCCGGGACATGTCGCGCTGCTGGCGCAATCGCGCGCGCTCTGCGACCGGCTGATCGTCGGCCTGAACAGCGATGCCTCGGTCACGCGCCTCAAAGGGTTGTCGCGGCCGATCCAGCCGGACGTCTCTCGCGCGACGGTGCTTGCCTCTCTCGCCAGCGTCGACCTTGTGGTGATCTTCGGAGAGGACACCCCGGAAAGGCTGATCGAGAGTGTGCGTCCCGACATTCTCGTAAAGGGCGGCGACTACACCGTGGACACGATCGTCGGCGCCGATTTTGTGCAGAGCTATGGCGGGCAGGTCGTGGTGATCGATCTGGTTCCCGGTTTCAGCACCACCAAGACGGTCGAAAAACTGAACAGCTGACCCCCTCCAGTCCCGCCGTTCCCCGGGGGGACTTTCAAGGGCCAAAGCGCCTCCGGCACACCGGGGCACCCCCGAAAATATCAGACGACTGACTGAATTTCGGTGCCGGCGCGGTCGTGCCTAGATTTTGTCATAATGGCACACTAGCGTTGCGCGCAGGTCGGACGACCAGAATTTTGGGGGAGTGGCTTCATGTCGGAACAGCCGAGCGGGTATCTGAAGGAAGTTCTCGCTCAGGGCGAGACTGTACTGTTGATCGTCCGGCAGCACTGGATCCTTCTCCTGAGCAAGATAATCGGGGCTTTCATTCTTCTTATCGTCATTCTGGCGGCCGTTACGGCGGTGAGGCTTTTCCTGTTCGACGACCAGCGGATCTTCTACGGCTACGCGCTGGTGTTGCTGCCGATCACGACCCTCTACTGGCGATATCTCGTGTGGCGCAATCACCAATACGTCATCACGAGCCGCCGCGTCATCCAGCTGACGGGCGTATTCAACAAGGACGTCATCGATTCATTGCTGGAGAAGATGAACGACGTGAAGATGGACCAGTCCTGGGTGGGGCGCATCTTCGGCTATGGCGACCTCGAAATCCTGACCGCCAGCGAGGCCGGAAAGAACGACTTCTACCACATTTCGCGGCCGCTCGAATTCAAGCGCGCCATGCTTGAGGCGAAAGAAACCCTGGACCACGGCGCGCAGCCCGTTCGTTGACCGGCGGACGACAGGATTTCAGACATCTGTGTTTCCGCTCGGCGCAAGCGGAGATGACGGCAGGGGCGTAATGGCCCGTTCGCGCCTCGTCATCACGCCCACCGCTCCGTTGAGCACGCCGCGCAGATAAATCTTGAACCTGTCCGTCAACGGCGTGACGAGGAAAATCGCACAGCAGACCGCGATGAAAATCGCAGTCGTGACGGCCGGCGAGGTCCGATCGTAAAAACCGATCGCGGCGCAGAGGACGAAAACCGGAAAGTGCAGCAGGTAAAGCGGAAATGTCGCTTCACCAAGCGCCCGCGCAGCGCGAACGAGAACGGTGGGCACGTCGACCACGCGGTCGACGAGCTTCGCGGCGCTCAGCACCGCGGCGAAGCAAGGTACGAATAGCAGCGACGAATAGAGAACCAGGAATTTCGGGCCGTCGAGCGCAAAGGGTGCGAACCGCGCATAGATCGGCCCCGTGATTTTGACAGCTTGCAGCAACACCGGCGTGTGCCCAAAAAGCAGCACGGCACAGGGTGCCAGGAGAAGGAGAGAAGCAAGGCAGGTAGTCCAGAGTTGCCGGTTCGATAAATCTCGCCTGAAAAAGGCGAAGAGTCCGACACCGATCAGCCATGGAAGCATGAGAAGAACGATGTTCGGCCCGACGAGAACGGCGACGAGGACCATCATTCCCGTCCGCCGGGCCATGAACAGGCCGAACAGAACGTAGAACCAGGCTTCGTAGCCGAGCGACCAGAAGGGCGCATTGGAAAACGGCAAGACCTCGAAAGCCCAGATCTCATTCGTAAAAAACAGATTGGCGAGCACGCGGCCGACGGGATGACTGGCATTCGCTACCCAGTGTCCGAGATAGTAGGCAGGGTTTATGAGGTAGGCGGCATAATCCAGCGCGCAGGTGAGGACCAGGGCCGGAAGCACGACGGACCAGAGACGCGAAAGACGGTCGCTGAAATACCTGGATGCCTCGAAGCCGGCGCGCGACGGACTGATCATGCCGATCGTGTAGCCGCTGAGGACGAAGAAGCCGCCGACCGAGGCGATTCCGAAATAGGCCATGCCGAAGGGCCATGACGTCTGGAAGAGGGACAGCGACCAGTGGCCGGCCGCCACTGTCAGCGCCAGACAAAATCGGATGAGGTCGAGACTCATCGAGACCGAAGGGCCTATCGGGCGGCGCATTCCGTATTCCTCCCCGGGCGTGAGCTTAGGCATCGCCCGACGGCCGCGCCAGTGTTCTTGCTCGACACCGGAGTTCTCGCTCCACAAAATCGAGTCCTCGCTCGATAAATCAGGCCCGGGGAATTCATCCGCGCCGCGCGCCTTGGTTAACGCAACGCCCCTCCTTTGCTTTCCGCTCCGCCATGCTAACGTCCCCGGGTCTTACCGTGCTGGAGCTTCTTGATGCCGGGTTCGCGTCCTTTCCGCCTCGTCTCCGCAGGCGTGGTTTTTCTGGGCCTGCTGGCGCTGGCCGGTTGCGCCGGCACGAACACCCACGCGCATGGGCCTGAGCCGCGCATGGCCATGAAGCCGCCGCCGATCAACGCCAATGACCAGCGCTTTGCCGATTGGCTGACGGGGTTCCGGCTCGACGCGACGAAGGCTGGCATCACCGGATCGACCTTCGACCGGGCGATGCGCGGCATCGCGCCCGATGAGGACGTCGTTGCCGCCGACCAGAACCAACCCGAATTCGTCAAGCCGGTCTGGGAATATCTGCGCGGGGCGCTTTCCGACAAGCGCGTGGCGCGCGGCAAGGCGCTGCTGGCGGAGAATAGCGAACTCCTCGACCGGATCGAAAAGGCCTATGGCGTCGACCGCAATGTCGTCGTCGCCATCTGGGGCCTCGAATCCAATTTCGGCGATCACATGGGCACGCAAAGCGTCGTGCGCTCGCTGGCGACGCTCGGCTTCGAAGGCCGCCGGCCCGATTTCGGCCGCACACAGTTGATCGCCGCGCTGAAGATCATCCAGGCCGGCGACATCACGCCCGAGGACATGCTCGGTTCCTGGGCGGGCGCCATGGGCCAGACGCAATTTATCCCGACGACCTATCTTGCCCATGCGATCGATTTCGATGGCGACGGGCGCCGCGACATCTGGCACTCGACGGCCGACACGCTGGCTTCGACCGCGCATTATCTGCAGGTCTCGGGCTGGCAGGCGGACGGCCATTGGGGCTTCGAGGTCCGGATGCCGAAACATTTCGACTATGCGCTGGCCGATATGTCGCTGACGAAGACGGTGGCCGAATGGCGCAAGCTCGGGCTGAAGCGGGCCGACGGGCGCGCCTTCCCGGCGGCCGTCGAAGTCGAAAAAGCCTCGCTGCTGCTTCCTGCCGGCTACAAAGGGCCGGCCTTCCTCGTCCTCAACAATTTCCGCTCGATCCTCGTCTACAACGCCTCGACCTCTTATGCGCTGGCGGTCTCGCTCCTGGCCGATCGCTTTCGCGGGCAGGGCGAGATCACAGGAAAATGGCCTTACGACGAGCGCCCGCTAACCCGTTCGGAACGCGAGGAATTGCAGTCTCTTCTCACCGCCAAGGGCTACGATCACGGCAAGGCCGATGGCATCATCGGTTACAACACGCGCAAGGCGATCCGTTCCTATCAGCAATCGGTCGGCCTGCCGCCCGACGGCTACCCGACGGAATCGCTCCTGGAAAGGATGCGCGCGAACTGAGGCATTGCGTCCCTCCGCCCTGTATTATTTAGTTCTGTCTAACAAAATGGACGGGAGGGAGACATGGCAATCGCTGCAGGCGGGACACAGACGATCGCAACGGCAAAAGGTCCGGCGTCGGCCATCGTGACGCCGACATCGCCGTCGACCGGGGCGGAGATCGGCGGGGTCGATCTGTCGCGCCCCCTCACCGGGGCCGACCTGCGGGCGATCAGGCAGGCGCTTCTCGATCATGGCGTCATCTTCTTCCGCGATCAGACCCTGACGCCCGAGCAACACGTGGCCTTCGCGGAGAATTTCGGCCCCATCAACATCAATCGTTTCTTCGCCCATGTTCCCGGCTATCCGCAGATTGCCGAGGTGCGCAAGGAACCCGAGCAGAAGATCAATGTGGGCGGCGGTTGGCACACGGATCACAGCTACGACCAGATCCCGGCGCTGGGCTCCGTGCTGGTCGCGCGCGAGCTGCCTGCGCTCGGCGGCGATACGCTCTTTGCGAACATGGCGCGCGCCTATGAAGCGCTGTCGGACGGCTTGAAGAGAACGCTGGAGGGCCTTCAGGCGCTTCACTCGAGCCGCCACGTCTTCGGCTATCAGGCAGCGGTCAATACGTCGGTAGTCGCCGACGTCAATGGCCGCGTCGGCAATCCCGAGGCGGCCACGCAGGACGCCATCCACCCTGTCGTCCTGACGCATCCCGAGTCCGGCAAGAAGGTCCTTTATGTGAATCCGGGCTTCACCGTGAAGTTCGTCGGCTGGACCAGGGAGGAGAGCGCCTCGCTTTTGAACTTCCTCTACAAGCATGCGATGCGACCGGAATTTTCCTATCGCTTTCAATGGCGTGAAGGGTCGGTCGCCTTCTGGGACAACCGCTCGACCTGGCATTTCGCGATCAACGACTATCACGGGAACCGTCGGCTGATGCACCGGATCACCATTGAGGGAACGCCCCTCGTTTAAAATGCGTGAGCGGAAGGGCGGCGCTGCTATAGTGCCGCGCCATGAACCTGCGCCAGATCCGATATTTCATCGCCGCCGCCGAGACGGAGTCCGTCTCGCGCGCTGCGCAGGAACTCGGCATTTCCCAATCGGCGATCACGTCCGCGATCCAGGCGCTCGAATATGAGACCGGGGCGAGCCTCTTCGTTCGCCATGCCAAGGGCGTTCGTCTGACGCATGAAGGCCATCAGCTCGTCCTCCATGCCCGCCGCATCATGGCGGCTGTGGCCGATGCGCGCCGCGCCGTCAGCGTCCGGCCCGAGGCCATGGCGGGCGATCTCAATGTCGGCGTCACGCATATGGTGTCGGGCTATTACCTCGCCGATCTTCTGGCGCGCTTCCGACGCGTCTTTCCGCAGGTCGACGTCCGTGTGGTCGAGGACGACCGCGCCTATGTCGAGCACATGCTCGTCAATGGCGAGCTCGACGTCGGCCTGCTGCTCGTCTCGAACCTTCAGGACCGGCAGGCGCTCGAATCCGAAGTGCTGATCCGTTCTCCCTGGCGCATCTGGCTGCCGTCGGGCCATGCGCTTCTGGCGCAGAACGTGCTGACGCTGGCCGATCTGGCAGCCGAACCGCTCATCATGCTGGCGCTCGACGAACTGATCGAGACGACGACCGCCTATTGGCGCGAGGAGGGGCTGTCGCCGAACATCGTGCTCAGGACGGCTTCCGTGGAAGCAGTCCGAAGCCTCGTCGGCATGGGCGTCGGCCTCGCGACGCTGCCCGACATGGCCTATCGCCCCTGGTCGCTCGAAGGCGACAGGCTCGAAGCGCGCGAACTCGCAAATCCGATTCCGACGGTCGATGTCGGTCTCGCCTGGCGGCGCGGTGCGCCGCTGCGCCCTACCGCGAGCCAGTTCCTCGACATGTGCCGGGAATACAGCCCGCCCAATACGCGCCGCCGTTTGCCGGGGAATTGAGCGGCCTTCCAAATGAAAAAGCCCGCGGCCGTTCCCGGTCGCGGGCTCTTCATTATCTTGCAAGCGCCGGTCAGAAGGTCTGGCGCAGTGTTATGCCGACCGTACGCGGATCGCCGACGAAGCCCGCGGTCGCGCCCGTATTGCCGGGCAGGGTGCCGATGGCTGTGTAATACTCCGTATCGAGCAGGTTTCTCACCCAGATCGAGATGTCCGTCGTCTCGTCTTCGAGACGCGCACCGAGGCGGAGATTGACGAGGCCATAGGCGGGCAACCAGGTGTAGTTGGATGTGCCCGACTGCGCCGACGACTTGTAGGAATAGTCGGCATCGACATAACCATAGACGTCCTGACCGCGGAAGCCGCCGATGGGCAGTGTGTAATTCGCTCCGAGATAGCCCGACCAGCGCGAGATACCCGGAACGATCAGGCCGCTCGCATCGCAGGTCGGTGCAGTCGGCGTATATTTCTCGACCGGGCAGGGTGCATTCGGATAGGACAGATATTTGGGATCGGTGAAGGCGCCCGATGCGGTCAGCGTCAGACCGCCGATCGGCACGGCCGCCGCATCGACTTCGATGCCGCGCGTGCGGACCTTGCCGACATTCGCGATGTAGGAGTAGGTCTTGGCAGGCGATACCGAAGCATCGTAAAAAACGGCATTAGCCTGATAGTTCTTGATGTCTTCCCAGAAGAGCGCGGTGTTGAGGCGCAGCCGTCTGTTGAAGGCTTCCGTTTTAAGACCGATCTCGTAGGCATTGGCTGTTTCGGGATCGATTGTTTGGGTGGTACCCGGTGGAACGGCGGTCACATTGATGCCGCCGGATTTATATCCACGGTTGAATGAGACGTAGCCGAGCACATTGTCGGTGAATTTGTAGCTCGCAGAAGCCAGACCCGAAAGATTGCCCTCGCTGTAATCCAGATCGAAGGAGTTCGGATGTGCGAGGGAGTTCCGGAACGCTGCGGCAAGTGGACCGGTTCCGCCATAGCCATATTCCACGAAGTCGACGCTTTTCTTTTCGTATGTATAACGCAGGCCGCCGGTCAGACTTAGGTCGTCGGTGACGTGCCATGTCGTTTGACCGAAGCCCGAATAGGAGTTCGTCTTCGGTTCGGTGTGTTGAACGTCGGTAAGGCCGTTCATCGCGGCGGTTCCCAGGGCGCCGAACCCCGCTGAGCTCGTTCCACGCGTGAGGAAATTATAGGCATCCGGCCCGAACGAGTTCACGTTGTCGCTGTTGATGTACTGCCAGAAGTAATAGAGACCGACCACATATTCGACCGTCTGATCGGTCGGCGAGGCGAGGCGGAGTTCCTGGCTGAACTGCTTCTGGGTTGAATAGGTGCTGTTGACCTTGAGTACCGAGAGACCGGTGTAGTCCCAGTCGTTCGATGGATTGAACGTCCATTTCCGCCAGGCGGTGATCGAGGTCAGCGTATGGCCGCCGAGCACGTTCCAATTTGCTTCGCCTGAGAAGCCGTTCTGCGCCGTCTTCACGAGGAGCGGATTGTCGACGTCGTTTTCATACTTGAAAGGGCTTTGCAGCAGCGGCGTATAGCCGGCATTGCCCGCGCGCGTGGGAAAGCTGAAGCCCGGATTCTGGGTCGGCACGATATCCTTCAGAGTACCGACGCAGCAATGGAGCTTCTGCTTGTCCGAGTCGACGATGAAGCGGAAGCTGAAATCGTTGTTCGGCTTATAGAGAACCTGGCCGCGAAAGCTCAGATCGTTGTAATCGTCCTGATCCTGACCGGTACGGACGTCGTGAATGAAGCCGTCGCGCTTGGTGCCGCTCACCGCGACGCGATAGGCGAGCACGTCGTTGATCGGGCCAGTCGTCGAGAACTTGAATTGTCCATATCCATAGTCGCCACCGGAAATCTCGGCCTTCGACTCCGGTTCGAAACTCGGCAGTTTGGTCGTGATGTTGAGAGCGCCGGCCGTCGTGTTCTTGCCGAACAGCGTTCCCTGCGGGCCGCGCAGCACCTCGACGCTGTCAAGATCGAGAATGTCGAACGTCGACGAGCCCGGGCGCGCGTAATAGACGCCGTCGACGAAGACGCCGACGGAAGATTCGAGCGAGTCGTTGGCAATGCTGCTGCCGAGGCCGCGAATGTTGAGCGAGGTGTTGCGCGCATTCGGGATCGTGATCGACATGCTGGGCACCTGCTTATAGAAATCGCGGATGTTGTTGATGCCCTGCTCTTCGAGTTTGTCGCCGCTGAGTGCGGTGATGGCGATCGGCACGTTCTGCGACTTCTCTTTGCGCTTGCGCGCCGTGACGACGACTTCCTGAATCTGGTCGGATGATGCGACCGCGACAGGCGCCGCCTCGGTCCTGGCGGCGGGCGGAGGGGGCGGCGGCGCCTCTGCGGCATTGGCAGGAATGAGTGCGGCAGTCAGAAGCAGAAGACCGGCGGCGGCAGGGAAATAAAGGCCCGGCTGATGTGGCCTTCGGTGAAAGTATTTCTTACGCATTGAACGTCTCCAGTTTTGCGCAGCCGGCCCCTGACGAAAATCCAGGAAGACAGGCGCGCAGAATTCCGTTCCCGCCTGCATGTGCGGCGGAATTGGCGTTTGGCTTTTCAAGAGATGCCGGGATCGGCCTTCAGGGTCGGGCGGCGGGACGCGAAATCAGCGTCGACAGAGGCGCGGCCGAGGCTCGTCCGGCTGGAACTGGGTGGTGAGTATCGTCATGGCGCATGCCCCCGTTTTTACAAATGACCAGCCATAGCTGGCGGCTCCGGTTTCCTCTCCCTGTATTATTCCTATCGAATTGATATACTTTAACAAGAAGAAAAATCGACAAATTGCAGCGGCGGCGGGAGGTTCGGTCACGGCTGTGACAACGATGCAACTAATCCGCTTGGGTATCTAATTTTCAGAACGAGTGATGCCGATTTTCCGATTTTCAATTCGCTAGGGCCTGTCTTAACATTTTACGATTGCCGCAACGGGCCCTCGCCCGGTCTTTGTCTTCACTGTAAGATGCTGTTCTCAAAGGGATTTCGATGAGAACCTGCGTTTGATCGTGCAAGGCTGGCGGCGAGCAGGCTGACGCGGCGGTCGGGAGGCAATTCATGCAGACCAAGCTTTTCATCGACGGTAAATTCGTGGCGGGCGCAGGCGCCGACGAGGAAATCCTCAATCCGGCAACGGGCGCCTTGATCGCGAAAATCCCTTCTGCCTCCAGGGAGCAGATCGATCAGGCGGTCGCTGCTGCGACCCGGGCCTTCAAGACCTGGGGGCGCACGACGCCGGCCGAACGCTCGAGCCTTCTTCTGAAACTGGCGGACCGGATCCAGGCCGAGGCCGAAGGTTTCGCCAAGCTCGAAAGCCTCAATTGCGGCAAGCCCTATCCGCGCGCCCTCGAGGACGAAATTCCGGCGGTCGCCGATTGCTTCCGCTTTTTCGC
Source organism: uncultured Alphaproteobacteria bacterium (assembly GCA_903889655.1). Classification (GTDB taxonomy): domain Bacteria; phylum Pseudomonadota; class Alphaproteobacteria; order Parvibaculales; family Parvibaculaceae; genus Parvibaculum. The sequence continues at coordinate 13,340 of CAISYL010000264.1, forward strand.
CGGCGCCGCGCGCTGCATGTCGGGCAGCGCCGCAGGCGAATATCTGGCGGGCTTCACCAGTATGATCCGCCGCGATCCGGTCGGCGTCGTGGCCTCGATCGCGCCCTGGAACTACCCGCTGATGATGGTCGCCTGGAAGATCGCGCCGGCGCTCGCCGCTGGCAACGTCGTGGTGCTGAAGCCCTCCGAGCAGACGCCGCTGACGGCGCTGAAGCTCGCCGAGCTCATGGCCGATCTCTTCCCGGCCGGCGTCTTCAACCTCGTGCTCGGCCGGGGCGAGAATGTCGGCGCGCCGCTCGTCTCCCATCCCGGCGTCCACATGACCTCGCTGACCGGCGACATCGCGACGGGCCGCAAGGTGCTCGAGGCGGCGACCGGCACGCTGAAGCGCACGCATCTGGAACTCGGCGGCAAGGCCCCGGTCATTGTCTTCGACGATGCCGACATCGCCTCCGTCGTCGAAGGCGTCCGTACCTTTGGTTATTACAATGCAGGTCAGGACTGCACCGCGGCCTGCCGCATCTATGCCGCGCCCAAGGTCTACGACAGGCTCGCCGCCGATCTCGCGAGCGCCGTCTCGACCATCAAATACGGTGCGCCGGAAACGGAAGGCGTCGAGCTTGGCCCGCTGATCAGCGAACGCCAGCGCGCCCGCGTTTCGAGTTTCGTCGAACGCGCCCGCGCGCAGAAGCATGTCGAAATCCTGACCGGCGGAAAGCCGGGCGCGGGAAATGGCTTTTTCTACGAGCCGACCGTCGTCGCCGGCGCGCTTCAGGAAGACGAGATCGTGCAGCGCGAAGTCTTCGGCCCCGTGGTCTCCATCACGCGCTTCAACGATGTCGAACAGGCGATCGACTGGGCGAACGACAGCCAGTATGGCCTCGCTTCGTCGGTCTGGACGCAGGACATCTCGAAGGCGATGCAGGCGGCGGCGCGGCTTCAATATGGCTGCACCTGGATCAACACGCATTTCATGCTGGCAAACGAGATGCCGCATGGCGGCATGAAGTCCTCGGGCTATGGCAAGGATCTCTCCGCCTATGCGCTCGAGGATTATTCGATCGTTCGCCACGTGATGGTGAAGCTCTGATCCGTTTCACACCGGGGGAAGACATTCGTTGAACGAGATCGCGCGGCAGGACATTGAAAACGCGAAGACGGGGACCGCGGAGGAACCCGTCATCGTCCGGCTTTCCGCCGTGCGCAAGAACTACAAGGATGTCGCAGCGGTCGAGCATGTCGACCTCGAAGTCCGTCGCGGTGAATTCTATACGCTGCTCGGGCCATCCGGCTCCGGCAAGACGACGACATTGCGCCTGATCGCCGGCTTCGAGAAGCCCGATGCCGGTGTCATCGAGTTGAGCGGCGCCGACGTCACGAACCTCCCGCCCTACGACCGCGACATCAACACGGTGTTCCAGGACTACGCGCTCTTTCCGCATATGAATGTCGCGGAGAATGTCGCCTATGGCCTCCAGACGAAGGGCGTGCCGAAGGACGAGACCCGCGACCGCGTTATCGAAGCGCTTCGCATGGTGCGGCTCCAGAATTTCGGCGACCGCAAGCCCGCGCAATTGTCGGGCGGCCAGCGCCAGCGCGTCGGTCTCGCCCGCGCCATCGTCAACCGCCCCAAGGTTCTGCTGCTCGACGAGCCGCTCGGTGCGCTCGACCTGAAGCTTCGGCAGGAAATGCAGCTGGAACTCAAGCAGATCCAGAAGGAAGTGAAGATCACCTTCCTCTATGTGACGCACGATCAGGAAGAGGCGCTCACCATGAGCGACCGGATCGCGATCTTCAATCACGGCCGCATCGTCCAGATCGGCACGCCGACAGACGTCTATGAGCAGCCGGCGGATACGTTCGTCGCCGGCTTTGTCGGCACCTCGAACATCATCCGGCGCGAGGGCAAGCGCTTCGTGCTCCGGCCTGAGAAAATACGCATGGCGTCCCTCGGCGATCTCTTCGACGAGACGGGGCTTCATGTCGAGGAGGCTCGCGTGCTCGAAGCCGTCTATGTCGGCATGTTCACGCGCTATCACCTCGCGCTCGGCGACGGCACGGAGATCGTTGCCGTTCGCCAGAATTTCGACCGCACGACGGCCCGCTTCCGCGACGCGGCGGGTACGACCGTTCAAGTGGCGTGGCGTCCGGACTGCCTATTCGAGCTTCGGTGACAGAGACATCACAATGGAGGGCTGCAAGATGATGAGAGTGACACGTATCTTGACCGCGGGCGTGAGCCTCGGCACGGCAATCGCGTTCTCCGCGGCGGCGCTCGCCGCACCGGCGGCGCCGAACTATCCGCAGACCATCGGCAAGGGCGAGGGCGCGCTCAATATCGTCGCCTGGGAAGGTTATGCCGAAGACGCCTGGATCAAACCCTTCGAGAAGGACACGGGCTGCATCGTCAACCGCAAATATGCGGGCTCGTCCGACGAGATGGTGACGCTGATGCGCCAGGGCGGCGGCGGCGAATACGATCTCGTCTCGGCCTCGGGCGATGCCAGCCTGCGTCTCATCTATGGCGGCACGGTGCAGCCGATCGACGTCAAGCTCATTCCGGATTTCGAAAACTTCGTGCCGGACCTGAAGGCGCCGCCGCACAATACGATCAAGGGGCTGCATTACGGACTGTCCTATGAATGGGGTCCGAACGTGCTGCTCTATAACACCGACAAGGTTACGACCGCGCCGACGAGCTGGAGCGCGATCTACGACGACGCCTACAAGGGCAAGGTGAGCGTTCCCGACAATCCGATCCAGATCGCCGACGCCGCGCTCTATCTCGCCGCGAAAGATCCGAGCCTCGGCATCAAGGATCCCTACGAACTCAACGAGAAGCAGCTCGACGCCGTGGTCTCCCTGCTGAAGAAGCAGCGCACGCTGGTGAAGAAGTACTGGGCGCTCGCCTCCGACGAGATCGAGCTCTTCAAGAATGGCGACGTCGTAATCGGTGCGGCCTGGCCCTATCAGACGATCACGCTGAAGACGGCGGGTGCGAAGGTCGCGGACACGATCCCGGCCGAGGGTGCGACCGGCTGGGCGGATAGCTGGATGCTCTCCTCGAAGTCGAAGCATGTGAACTGCGCCTACAAATTCATGGCCTATGTTTCGACACCGGCCGTGCAGGCGCAGCAGGCGCTCTTCTTCGGCGAGACGCCGGCGAACCTCAAGGCCTGCGAGGAGATGGACAAGGCCGACAAGGGGTCCTGCGCCCGCTATCACCTCAATGAGGCCACGACCTACATCAAGCAGATCAAGTTCTGGAAGACGCCGCAGAAGACATGCGCGGACGGTTCCAAGACCTGCACCGACTACAGCGTCTGGCAGACCAAGTGGCAAGAGGTCAAGGGTTGATCGACCGTCTGCATACGGTGTTTCAAACTACGACGGACCGCCTTTCGGCGGTGCTCTCCGGGGCGGTCCGTCGCCTTTCTGCGCAATTGTGGCGGCGGCCCGGCATCAGTGCCGGGCTTCTGCTCAGCCCGCCCCTCGGCTGGTTCGTCCTGATCTATCTCGCGGCCCTTGCCGCGCTCTTCGTATCGGCTTTCTGGGCGACGGATTCCTTCACGGGTGAGATCGATCGCACCTGGTCGCTCGACAATTTCCGCACGATCCTCGACAGCGAGACCTATCGCCTCATCGCCTTCCGCACGATCTTCATGGCGGCGGCGGTAACGATCACCGACGTCGTCCTCGCCTTTCCCTTTGCCTATTACATGGTGCGGCTCGCAACACCCGGCCAGCGCATCGCGCTCTTCACGCTGGTGCTGGTGCCGCTCTGGTCGAGCTATCTCGCCCGCGTCTATGCCTGGCGTCTGATCTTCGCGCATGACGGCGTGCTGAACTGGCTGCTGCACGGCCTCGGTTTCGAACGCGTCGAGATCGGCTATACCAACTGGGCGATGTGGATCGTCTTCTCCTATATCTGGCTCCCTTTCATGATCATGCCGATCTATGCGGCGCTGGAGCGCATTCCCTATTCCCTCTTCGAGGCCTCGCTCGATCTCGGCGCGAAGGCCTGGCGGACGTTCTTCAAGGTCATCCTGCCGCTCGCTTTGCCGGGCGTGGTTGCGGGCTCGATCTTCACCTTTTCGCTGACGCTGGGCGATTACATCACGCCGGTACTGGTCGGCGGGCCGGGCTCCGATTTCATCGGCAATGTCGTTTATGCGAATGTCGGCATCGCGAACAACGTTCCCTTTGCCGCCGCCTATGCGACGATCCCGCTGATCGTCATGGCGATCTATCTGATCGCCGCGCGCCGCAGCGGCGCCTTCGACGTGATGTGAGGAGGGGTCCATGGAAACGAAATTCGCGCGGATCGCACTCTCGGCCTGGGTCGTGGCGGTGCTTGCCTTCCTCTTCGTACCGATCCTGCTGATCCTCGTCTACGCCTTCAACTCGTCGAACATCCAGAGCTGGCCGATCTCCGGCTTCTCGCTGCGCTGGTTTTTCTCGGCCTGGGAAAATCAGGAAATCCGGACGGCGCTTTCACTCTCCCTGAAAGCCGGTCTGCTGGCGACCAGCGTCGCCGTGATCCTCGGCTCGGCGGCGGCCTTCGCCGTTCACCGCTTCGATTTCTTCGGCAAGGAAGCGGTCTCTTTCATCGTCGTGCTGCCGATCGCGCTGCCGGGCATCATCACCGGCATGGCGCTCAATTCCTTTTTCGTCTTCTGGGGGCTCGGGCTTTCCTTCTGGACCATCGTCATCGGCCACGCGACATTCTGCATCGTCATCGTCTTCAACAATGTGATCGCGCGCCTGCGCCGCGTGCCGCAGTCGCTGGAGGAAGCGTCGATGGATCTCGGCGCC
>CAISYL010000265.1 GCA_903889655.1 uncultured Alphaproteobacteria bacterium
ACCTTGTATCCAGAAGCGGGGGTACCTCTGATGAAGACCGAGACCTTCGCTGCGTTTCGCTTGTTCCTTGCCGCTACCACGGCGCTCGCCGTCGCCACGCTTGCAGCCCCCTCGGCCCGAGCCGGCGATCTCAAGGTGACTGTTGCGGGTGTCCGTTCAGATGCCGGTGCCGTGATGGTCGGGCTCTACGACAGTCCCGAAAGGTTCAGAAGGGCCATCTCGAATTCGGCGCATGTCGGTTTGTTGAGCGACAAGGGGCGCATGATCGGCGTGACGATGAGGGCCAGAACCGGCTCCGAAGGCATCAGTTTTCTGGACCTGCCGCCGGGCCGTTATGCCATCATCGTGTTTCACGACGAGGACGATAACGGCCTTCTGGACATGAACCTTCTGGGTATCCCGACCGAGGGCTACGGCTTCAGCAACAATGCGAGCGGCTTTTTCAGCGCGCCATCCTTCGACGCAGCCGCTGTCACGATCTCGAGTGTGGGGGAGGAAGCGGACAAGAGCATCACCATCGGCCTCACCTACCAGGTCGCGGCGTCGCCACGGTCGCGGGTCGGGAGATGAGGGGTGGCGTGCCCGGTCCGTGTCAACGGCCGACCCGAATGTTGCCGATGGGGCCCAACACGCCGAAGACCTGCAGCAGCCACAGCACGACGACAATGACGACGACGGCATTCAGGATCTGTTTGATCTTGCCGTCCATCGGTATGTAGGTATTGACGAGCCAGAGCAGTACGCCGACCACGATCAGGATGACGACGAGATTGATCAAAGGCATGGAGATTTCTCCTGTTGAATGTCGGGGTTCCGCCGGGAGGCCGTCATGGCCACGCCATTTGTCTTCTGGATCGAATATCCATCCGCATTGATCTGAGCGCCGCCGCGGACCGGACTGCCGTTCGAGGCAGCCCGGCCATATGCGCGGCGGGTGTCAGGCGACGGTTAGCGGGTCAATAGAACAGTCCGTATACGACCTGCAGGATCTGGCCGCTATCGGTGTCGACCAGAAGCGCATCGTCGCCATACCGTACCCATTCGCAGCCATAGGGCGGAATGGCGAGGCCGAACATCCAGAAATCCGTCACCCAGTAATTCCGGACCCAGAAGAGAGGCGGCAGATAGTCGCCATAGACCCAGCGGCGCTCGTACCAGCCGCGCGGGCGCTCGTAGCGGTTCCAGCGGTAGCGATGTTCTGCCTGGTAATTGTGATGATAATCGCGCGGATTGTACTGGCGCGGACGGTCGTTCCAGTTGGACGGACGGTGGCCGGGCGTGTAGTTGCGCGGGCCGTTGTAGCGTTCCGTCTGGACGTGACGATCCGAAGACTGGTTGCCATGCCACTGGCCGTTGGACGACCCCTGCGAATGGTGATCCGACTGGTTGCCGGGGCGGGGGGCATTGCCCGGGCGCGGCGCAGTGTCGTGATGAACCTCAGGATGGACGGCCGGCTGCCCGCCCTGATGCTGTTGGCCGAACTGACCCTGCGGCTGGTGCTGCTGCTGAGCCGCCGGCCGGGGCGCCGACTGCATCTGGGGCTGATGCCCGGGCTGACCCTGCGGGCGATGTTCCTGCTGCCCGCCGGGGCGGTTGCCGCCGCCCTCATGATGATCGCCGCCCTGCGGGGCGTGCTTTTCTTCCTTCTTGTCGTGGTCGTCTGGCGGAGCCGCGAAGGCGGCCGAGCCTGCCAGCAGCATCAGGGAAAGGGCGGGAGCAAAAAGCCGGTTCATCGGAATTTTCCTGTCAGGTCAGCCATGCGCGCCGCAAAAGTCCGGCTACCTCGAGGAGATAGGGCCGGGACGGCGGGACGCACATTGATCGGAAACAAAATATACGCACTCGCGACAGCGAGACGCGGATGGAAGTCTTCCGGCCGGTTGCATTCGGCCAATTCTTCTATCCAGACTCCCACCTAAACGAAGCCGCAGGCAAATGGTTCCATCCGGCCCCGCGCGATTATTCCGCGGCGTCGCTTCTTTTCTGGAAGAAGCGGTTCTCCGGGCGCGGCAGGCCGAGGTTTTCGCGCAGCGTCTTTCCTTCGTATTCCGTGCGGAAGAGGCCCCGCCGCTGAAGTTCCGGCACGACGCGGTCGACGAAGTCGTCGAGGCCGGCGGGGAGAAAGGGAAACATGACGTTGAAGCCGTCGCAGGCTTCCGTCATCAGCCATTCTTCCATCTCGTCGGCGATCGTTTCGGGCGTGCCGACAAAGGCCGAGCCGCCATAGCCGCCGAGGCGCTGGGCGAGCTGGCGAACCGTCAGCCCCTCGCTCTTTGCCAGCGCGATGACGCGCTCGCGGCCGCTCTTGCTGGCATTCGTCTCGGGGAGGTCGTCCGGCAGCGGCCCGTCGGGATCGAACTTCGAGGCGTCGGTGCCGATCATGACCGAGAGCGAGGCGATGGCACTGTCGTAATGGACGAGGCTGTCGAGCTTGGCGCGTTTGGCGCGCGCTTCCTCGACGCTGTCGCCGACGATGACGAAGGCGCCGGGCAGCACCTTCAGATGCTCCGGATCGCGGCCCAGCGCCTTCATGCGGCCTTTGACGTCGGCATAGAAGGCCTGCGCCGCCTTGATGTGTCCGCCCGCCGCAAAGATCATTTCGGCGGTTTCGGCGGCGAGCTGGCGGCCCGCATCCGATGCGCCGGCCTGCACGATCACCGGCCAGCCCTGTACGGGCCGGGCGACGTTGAGCGGCCCGCGCACTTTCAGGAACTCGCCCTTGTGGTCGAGCACATGCATTTTCTCGGGGTCGAAATAGACGCCGTTCTCGACGTCGCGGATGAAGGCATCGTCCGCCCAGCTATCCCAGAGACCGGTCACGACATCGTAGAACTCGCGCGCGCGGCGATAGCGCGTCGCATGTTCCCAATGCTCCTCACGGCCGAAATTCTGCGCTTCCATCGGATTGCCGGAGGTCACGACGTTCCAGCCGGCGCGCCCCTCGCTGATGTGGTCGAGCGAGGCGAATTTCCGCGCCACATGATAGGGCTCGTTATAGGTCGTCGAGGCGGTCGCGATGAGACCGAGATGCTCGGTGGCGGTCGCCAGCGCCGGCAGCAGCGTCAGCGGATCGAAGGAGGTCGTCGTCGCGCTTCTCTTCAGCGCGTCGATCGGCATGTTGAGGACCGCGAGGTGATCCGCCATGAAGAAGGCGTCGAACTTCCCGGCTTCGAGCTTCTGCGCATAGGCCCGCAGCGCCTTGAAGTTGAAATTCGCGTCCGGCGTTCCGCCCGGATAGCGCCAGGCGGCCGTGTGAATGCTGATCGGCCGCATGAAAGCGCCGAGGCGCAGCTTGCGTGACTGGCTCATGGATGACCCCGTTGCTGAAGGCCGCCCCAGTTTCGGCCGGCCGAATGGCGATTGATCCGACATAGGGAGAGGCCGCGACAATGTCTAGTGTGGCGATGGAGAATTGAACGGCAGTCTTGTTAAATTCAGGAGAGAAAGATTTCGGCTAGTCTTTCCGGTGGGGAGCCCGGGGGCAGGGGAGGCGACGGCGATGCAGGAAGCGGATTTTCCCGAAGGCGCGGTGCTGGTCTTCGGTGGCAGCGGCGGCATCGGCCGCGAGGTGGCGAAGAGCTTCGCCGCTGCCGGCACGGACGTGGCGGTCGCCTATCGCAGCAAGCGCGATGTTGCAGAGGCCGTCGTAGACGGCATTCGCCGGACGGGGCGCGAGGCCAGCACCCACGCCGTCGACGTCACCGTTCCGGAAGACGTGAAGGCAGCGATGGCCGGCGCGGTCGCCGCGCATGGCCGCGTCCACACGGTCGTCTTCGCGGCGGGGCCGGTCGTCGAGCAGGTGCTGATCGCCGACACGCCGCCCGATCTCTGGCGCCGCTCGATCGAGATCGAGACCAACGGCTTCTTCAATGTCGTCTCCGCGGCCGTGCCCCACATGCGCGAGAGGGGCGGCGGCTCCTTCGTGCATCTCGGCTCCTCCGGTCATGTGAAATGGCCGCGCAAGGACGGGCTCTCCGTCGCACCCAAGGCCGCCAACGAGGCGCTGGTGCGCGGGCTCGCGCGGGAGGAAGGCGTCAACAACATCCGCGCGAATTCGGTGCTCGTTGGTGTCATCGAGGCCGGCATGTTCCTCGAACTCAGCCGTCGCGGCGTCTTCGACGAGAAGTGGACGAAGGAAACGCTGAAGATGCTGGCGCTGAAGCGCTGGGGGAAACCGGAAGAAATCGGTCACGCTGCTGTCTTCCTCGCCTCTGCCCGCGCCGCCTATGTGACGGGGCAGCAGATCAACGTCTCGGGCGGGTTCGGGTTGTGAATCTCAGGTAAACGAGGCCCGGAATCGATACTCTCATCTCGGTTGGATTTTTATCTTTATAAGGATAAAATAAATACAAGTCAGTCTTAAGGGCCGTCGCCGTGATCAAAATATGAGCTATACATCACAGAATACCTTCCCTCGTAGTGTCTCCGTCGACAAAGTACGGGAGATAATTTTTTTGCTCGGGTATGAAAAGATCAACGACGGTCTCAGAGTGCCCAATAGGAACGGTAGCTTTTTGTGGTTTTGTAGCGATGATTATAAGTCGTACTCGGGCGTGGAATTGGATTTGTATTCGACAGGAAGTGGGCAGGTTACCGTTTCTACCAGATCTACAGCTGGCCGAAGCTATTGGGATCTAAGCCAGCAAAACAAGACCATCAAACTTCTGAGGGATATTTTTGGAGGACATTTTGAGACCGATTCTGGTCGTAATCGGTGTATGAGGCCGAATGGAAAGCCGCCGACCAATCTCTCTGCAGGCTGTTACTTAGCTCGCCGCCGTTTTCACAATGCGTTGCTATCGGCACGCACCTATATCGATAGTCGGGTGGGTGAGAATGCGCGGCAGAAACCAACCGGACTGCACTTTCTCGACGTGATGAACACGCGTCTGTTCTCGAATAATCTCATTCTCCCTTATGTCGTTGGAATATGGGAAGATTATTTTAAGCTCACGTTTGAGGTCCTTCTCCGATATTCGAAGGCAAGAGAGACCACGTTAAAGCGTGCGCGACTGACGTCTGATCAGCTTAATGCAGTTGCTCTTGGTGAATGTTCAATAGAACAAGCTCTTGCTGCCTCTCACTCTTTTCAGAGGCCGAGCGCGATTTCTGAGCATTTCAGAGTGCTCGATCCGAAACTCGATGTGGCGGGGATGTTACGTAGGCCATATCGGCGCAGGAAGAAGACCCTCTTTGATACGATTGAAGAGTTGGTCGAGTGCAGAAATGAATTCGTGCATACGGGTAATATAAACACCAACTTTGTCGACGGTGCGCTTGGCTCTGCCATCGTGGATTTTGAGGCTGCAATTGACAGGGTCTATGAGGGTATCGCTAGACATTACGGTCATCAGCCGATAACGCGATATTGATTTGAGCTTCTATTTGCCCCGCATCCGCTCCGTCCAGCCCGCCGATCTCGACGCCCTTTATCGTATCTCGCTTCTGATCAGAAATGCCGAGCAGGATGTAATTCATCCTTATAAGGACAGTATCATGAGGAACATTCGACCGATCCGGAACGAGAAGGATTATGAGTGGGCGCTTGCCGAGGTTACTCGCTACTTCGACAAGGAGCCCGCGCGGGGAACGCCGGATGGTGACCGCTTCGAGGTTCTGCTTGGCTTGATCGATGCTTATGAAGCAAAGCACTGGTCGATCGAAGCGCCCGATCCCGTCGATACGATCAAGGCGCATATGGCGCAATCCGGGCGCAGTCAGGCCGATCTTTCCGCGCTGATCGGGTCGCGCCCGCGCGCAACAGAAATTCTGAAGCGACAGCGTCCTCTCACCATGACGATGATCCGCAAGCTCAGTTCCGACTGGCATATCCCGGCGGACGTGTTGATCCGGCCCTATCCGCTTGCCGACAGCGACAAGAAGCGGGCTTGAACGGTTCTGCTGGAAAGAAAGACATTGCCCCACATCCGCCCCGTCCAGCCCGCTGACATCGACGCGCTTTATCGCATCTCGCTCCTGACCGGCGATGCCGGGCAGGATGCCACTCGTCTTTACAAGGACGGCCGGCTCGTCGGGCATGTCTATTCGGCGCCCTATCTGGCGCTGGAGCCCGAGAGCGGTTTCGTCGTCGAGGATGAAGCCGGCGTTTGCGGCTATATCGTTGGCGCGGTCGATACGCCTGCCTTCGAGGCGCGGCTCGAGGCCGAGTGGTGGCCGAAACTGCGGCCGCTCTATCCGGAACCCTCCGGCCTGCCCGAGACATGGGGCGCGGACGAGCTGCGCGCCTGGACGATCCATCATCCACGCCGCACATCGGAAAAGCTCACCGACATATGGCCGTCGCATCTCCACATCAATCTGCTGCCGCGCCTGCAAGGCAAGGGCGTGGGCGCGAAGCTGATCGCGCGCTGGCTCGAGGCGATGCGGGCGGCGGGTTCGCGCGGCGTCCATCTCGGTTGCAGTCCGCTCAACACGCGTGCACTCGGCTTCTATCGCGCCTATGGTTTCGGAGAGCTGCCTTTCGCCGGCAAGCGTTTCGAGCCCGTCTGGTTCACGATGACGTTGTAGTCACGGCGGCGTAGTTGAATGCCGTCACACCCGTCCTCTCTACAGGAGAAAATCCATGGCAACAGAGCGCAAGGTCGCGGTGATCGTCGGCAGCCTCCGCAAGGACTCCTTCAACCGCAAGATGGCGCTGGCGCTCGAAAAGCTCGCGCCGGAGACGCTGAAGCTTGGCATCGTCGAGATCGGTGGGCTCGCGCTCTACAATCAGGACGAGGACGCCAACCCGCCCGCTTCGTGGGTTTCCTTCCGCGACGCGATCCGTCCCGCCGACGCGGTGCTCTTCGTGACACCGGAATATAACCGCTCGGTGCCGGGCGTGCTGAAGAATGCGATCGACGTCGCCTCGCGGCCCTATGGGCATAGCGTCTGGGCGGGAAAGCCCGCCGCCGTCGTCAGCGTCTCGCCGGGCGCGGCCGGCGGCTTCGGAGCGAACCATCATTTGCGCCAGTCGCTCGTCTTCCTCGACATGCCGGCGATGCAGCAGCCGGAAGCCTATATCGGCCATGCGGGCGATCTCTTCGACGAGAGGGGCGGCATCGCCAACGAGGGCACACGCGCCTTCCTCGCGAAGTTCATGACGGCGTTCGCCGCGTGGATCGAAACGGTAAAGGGGTAAGGCGGCTCAGACCGCGTCCGGCTTTTTCGTCCGCTCGATCACCGTCTGGGCGTCGCGGGCGAGCATCATGATCTCTTCGGGCAGGTTTTCCGGGTTCGCCTGCGCATAGTCGATCAGGCGGTTGAGCAGCACGATGAGTTTCGGGCTCGCCGCCATGATCCGGGCCTGGAGTTCGACGCGCTCCGGCGCAAAGTCATATTCCATGCCGGGCACGCGCCAGCCGCCGCCTTCTTCCGTATTGGTCATGATGACCGGGAAAGTGCCGGGGAAGGGATGGCTCGCGCATTCCTCGACCGAGCGCCACTTGTTCGGCTGGCGCACGACGCGCCATTCCTCCATCGCGGGGTCCATCTCGGTCAGCGCGGCGGCCTGTTCGCTCTGGAGTTCCGTGGCGACGAAATCGCGGCCAAGGCCCACGTCATAGAAGACGCGCAGCGGCTCGTCGACATCCTTGACCCATTGCGGCACGACCCGCTCGATCACGGCCCATGTGCCGACGGGACGGACATAAACGCGCTGGTTCTTGTGGAACTGTGCCTTCGCCATGGGATGCCACTGCCGACAATTTGAATTGGAACCGTCGGTTTCAGTATCGCGCGCGTCGGTGAACGAGAGATTAAGCCCTCATTCCGCCGGCGCGCCCGGCGCTCCGTTGCGCTCCTCCGCCACGCCGACGCCGTAACGCGCCGCAAGGCCCCGCAGCCGCCGGGTGCTGCGCTTCAGTTTCACGCCCGCGCCGGCCATGAAGCTGTAGGCGACCGGCACCACGACCAGCGTCAGCAGGGTCGAGGAGATCAATCCGCCGATCGCGACATAGCCCATGGCGTTGCGCACTTCCGCGCCCTGGCTCGTCGAGATGGCGACCGGGATCATGCCGAAGACGGTGGCGATCTGCGTCATCAGCACCGGGCGAAGCCTGACCGGCCCCGCCTTGACCAGCGCGTCGCGCACGCTTGCGCCTCCGGCGACGAGCTGGTTCGTGTAGTCGACCAGCAGGATGCCGTTCTTCATCACGAGGCCCATCAGCGCGAGGAGGCCGATTTCCGCGAACATGCTGAGATCGTGGCCTGAGAGCTTCAGCACGATGAAGGCGCCGGAAAAGGACAGCGGCGCCGAGAGCATGATGATCGCGGGCTGGACGAAGCTGTTGAACTGGCTCGCGAGGATCATGTAGAGCGCGATGAAGGCGAGCGCGAAGGCAAAGACGATCGCCTCGCCCGTATCCTTCAGGCTCTTCGCCTTGCCCTGCACCGACCAGTTGTAGCCGGCCGGGAAATCGACACTCTTCATGATCTCTTCGAGCTTTTCCGTCGCCGGTCCGAGCGAGACGCCGGCCGGCAGGTTGGCGAGAATGGCGACGCGGCGCGCGCGGTTCTCGCGTTCGATCTGCGCCGGCCCGGTGGCGACGTCGAAGCGCGCCACATTGTTGATGTCGACGAGCCGCCCATCGTTTCCGCGCACCTGGATCATCGAGAGCTTGTCGATGTCGTCGCGCTGCGCGTCGGCGAGGCGCACCCGCACGTCGTATCGCTGGCCCATATCCTCGAAGCTGCCCGCCTTCACGCCGCCGACCATGGTGCGCACGGTTTGCGCGAGCGACATCACCGGCACGCCGAGATCGGCCGCGCGCTTGCGGTCGATGTGAACCTGCAGCTCCGGCTTGCCGCTGTCGTAGCTCGTCTTCGGATCGGCGAAGAGCGGGCTCTGGCGCATCTTCGCGACGACTTCGTTCGACTTCGCCTCGAGGATGTCGAGGTCCGGTCCGGTGATCGTGTAGATGAGCGCGTAGTCGGCCCAGCCGCCGCCGCTGGCGATCCAGGGCACTTCGCCGAGCGAGATGTGCTTGGCCTCCGGCAGGATGCGCGTCAGCAGCGCGCGGATCTTGTCCATGATGACGACGTCCTTCACGCTGCGCTCGTCCTTCGGCGCGACGCCGACATAGAACTCAGCCTTGTTGACCTCCGGCTGCGCGCCCGAGCCGATGGTGAAGAAGACCGTTCGCACCTTGTCGACGCCGCGAATGGCATGTGCCGCGCGTTCGGCGACGGCCCGCGTTTCGGTAAGGCCGGTGCCGAGCGGCAATTCGACGGTGGCAAGGAATTCCGAGCGGTCGTTATGCACGTCGAAAGCGGCCGGAATGGTGCGCGCAACCATGAAGCCGAAGATGACGGTCGCAAGCGCGATGCCCATCACCGTCCAGCGCCGGTCGAGCGCGAAATTGAGGACGCGGCCATAGAAGGCGTCGAAGCGGCGATAGGCATTGTCGATGGCGCGCGGAATCCGGCTGTAATTTTCCGGATCGGTTTCGCCGGGCTTCAGCAGCCGCGCCGAGAGCATCGGCGTCAGCGTCAGCGAGACGAGCAGCGACACCAGCACCGAGAAGGTGATCGCAAGCCCGTATTGATAAAAGAACTGCCCGACGATACCGGTGATGAAGGCGATCGGCACGAAGACGGCGCAGACAGAGAAGGTCGCCGCCAGCACGGCGAGGCCGACTTCCTTCGTGCCTTCGGACGCCGCCTGCATCGGCGGCAGTCCCTGCTCGAGTTTGCGGTAGATGCTTTCGAGCACGACGATGGCGTCGTCGACCAGAAGACCGACGGCCATCGACAGCGCCATCAGCGTCATCAGGTTGATCGTGAAGCCCGCGAGATAGAAGGCGAAGAAGGTCGAGATCAGCGCCGTCGGCATCGCCACCGCGACGATCAGCGTCGCGCGGATCGAGAGCAGGAAGATCAGCGTCACCATGACGACGAGGCCGATGCCGATCTTGATGTCGGTGAAGACGTCGCGCGACGAGGCCTCGATGAAGAGCGCCATGTCGCGCGCGATCTGAAGCCGGACGCCTTCGGGTGCGAGTTTCTGAAGTTCAGGCACCGCCGCGCGAATGGCGCGCGCGACTTCCACCGTGTTCTGGCCGGATTGTTTGCGGATGTCGAGCGAGATGCCTCGCTTGCCGTCGAGTTCGGCGTAGGAGCGCTCGTCGGCCATGCCGTCCTCGACGGTTGCGACGTCGCGGATGAAGGTCGCCGCGCCGTCGGGCCGGAAGGAGACGACGATGTCGCCGAATTCCTGCGCCGTGCCGACTTCGCCCTTTGTCTTCACCGCGAATTCCGAGCGGCTTCCCGCGGTGTCGAGCCGTCCGCCGGGCACTTCGGCATGTTCGCGCTTGATCGCATTGGTCACGTCGTCGGCGGTGACGCCATAGGCGCGCATCTTTGCGGCATCGAGCCAGATGCGGATTTCGCGCGTCCGCCCGCCGACCAGCGTGATCGAGCCGACGCCGGCGATGCGCTGCAACTGCTCCTTCGCCACCTTGTCGGCAAAATGCGTCAGGTCGCGGATCGGCAGATCGCCGGCGATCATGATCGACATGATCGGCTGCGCGTCGGGGTCGACCTTCTGCACGATCGACTGCTTGGTGTCATCCGGCAGATTGGGACGGGCGGCGGCAACCTTCTCGCGCACGTCCTGGGCCTTGGCGTCGATATTCTCGTTGAGCTTGTATTGCAGCACGACGCGGCTCATGCCTTCGAAACTCGTCGAGGCGAGCTCGTCGATGCCGGACGTCGTGTTCACCTGCTCCTCGATCGGGTCGGTGACGTCGCTTTCAATGGCTTCCGGCGAGGCGCCGTCGAGCTGCGTCGTGACGATGATGGTCGGGAATTCGATCTTCGGAAAGAGATCGACGCCGAGCCGCCCGAGCGAAATCCAGCCGAGCACGACCAGCGCCGCGATGATCATGACGGCGAAGACCGGCCGGCGGATCGAAACGTCTGAAAGCCACATGGGCGGGTCCCCTCGATTGGCGCGGTCGGCTCAAGGCAGGTTGGCGGCGACGGTTTCGATCCTGATCGGTGTGCCGTCGGCGATAAGGGCGAGGTTCGGCCCGGTCAGCGCCTGCTGGCCTTCCTTGAGCCCGCTCAGCACTTCGACGGTCGAAGCGTCGATCTGGCGCAGCGTCACCGGCACACGCCTTGCGATGCCGTTCTCCGACACGAAGACATAATGCTGGCTTTCGGTGCCCTGCACCGCGCCGCGGTCGAGCACGAGGGCGTTGCGCGGCGCCGGATAGAATTCGGCGCGCACGAACATGCCGGGCTTTACCGCATAGTCCGGATTGCGGATCGGCAACCGGATTTCGACCGCGCGGGATTCCGCATTGACGCTGTCATTGACGATGGCGGCCTCGGTATCGAAACTCCGCCCGATGCCGTCGACGATGACTTTCGCTTTCGTGCCGACGCCGACCCGGCGCAAATCCGTTTCGGGGATCTGCACGATCGCCGAAACGACGTCGATCTTCATGACCTGCACGACGCCCGAGCCGCTGCTCGCGCCGGTCCCCATGCTGACGTCGACGCCCATCGTCGTCATGTATTTGCCCTCGTCGACGTCGCGCCGCGTGATGACGCCGTCGAAAGGCGCGCGCACCACGCTGTCCGTGAGCTGCTGCTTGACGGCCGCGAGCTGCGCCTGCGCAATGCCGAGCTGCGCCGCTGCCGTATCCTTCGCGGCGCGCGCATTGTCGAGACCGCCATTGGAGACGAAGCCGTTGGTGTGAAGTTCCTCCGAGCGGTTGAAGGCGCGGCTTGCGTTCCGCAGATTCGCCTGGGCGAGTTTCACCTGGCTTTCGAGTTCCGCGACCTTGAGCCTGAATTCGATCTCGCGCGTCTGGAACAGCGGATCGCCTTCCTTCACCTTGTCGCCAACTTTAACGAAGACCTTGTCGATGATGCCGGTGACGCGCGGGCCGAGCACGGTCGTCTTGTCGGCGGTCACGGTGCCGGTGCCGGTCACGGGTTCGACCAGTTCCTTGCGGACGACCTGCGTTTCCATCGCCCTGATGGTTTCGGGCGCCCGCGCCGCTTCCTTGTCCTTGCCATCCCCGCAGCCCGCGAGACCGGCGCCGAGCACCAGAATGAAAAAAGGAGCGGCAAGCCGCCAACTGCGTCTAGAACCTGATTGCATGTCCGGGGGCCTGGCCGCGTCTCTCGTGTGAAACAAAGGTTTACAGGGATATAGTAACCTTGGTTATAATAGTCTGCCGGCAAAATGGGAAGCGCAATGACGGATAAGATTCCGCCCGAGACCGAGCAGGCTTTCGCCTGGGTTCTTCACGATGTCTTCCGGCTCTTTCAGCGGGCCTGGAACAGGCGGTTGCGCGAATCCGGCCTCGGCATCAGCTCGGCCCAGACGCGCGTGCTTGCCTCTCTTTATCGGGAAGGCGGGATCACCCAGACCGAACTTGCCGAGGAGACCGAGATGGAAAAGGCGCCCCTCGGGCGCCTGCTCGACCGCATGGAAGAGCAGGGGCTGATCGAGCGCCGTCCGGATCCGACCGACCGTCGCGTTCGTCGCGTCTATCATTCGGCCCGCGTCGAGGCTCTCGAACCCCGCATGTGGGAACCTGCTTCCGCCATGTTCCAGACGGCACTTGCCGGCATGAACGAGGGGGAAGTCGCGGCTCTGATGGCATTGATGGGCCGGCTGAAACAGAATCTCCTGAACGACGATGCGCCGGCCCCGAACGCCGAAGATGACGGCGATGCAAGCGACGAGCATCCGCGCGAGCGGATGGCGGGGGAGTGACCCCAAGCGGACGCGGCGTCAACGGCGAGCCCCTTTTCAGCGCGCCGAATTGCAGGAACAATGCGCGCAAATCGGATGCGTGCCGCATCGCTTGGCGGCAATCCATCAACCTAACCTGGCCGTAACAAGGGTCCGATCGAAGCGGGGCGACAAGATCGCCGGCGCGCGGTCGAGGTCCGTAAAACAAAAGGCCATCGATCCGCGAGGAGGGGCACGACCATGAACTTCGATTTCTCCGACGACCAGAAACTGCTCAAGGAGCAGGTTCGCAAATTCCTGACCGACAAATGTTCCTACGCGGTTCCGCGCCGCATTCTCGATAGCGACGAGCCCTATGCGAAAGAGGTCTGGAAAGGCCTCGTCGAGATGGGTCTCACCGGCACCGCGATCCCGGAGGCTTACGGCGGTCTCGGCCTCGGCGCGCTGGAGCTTTGCGTCATCGCGGAAGAACTCGGCCGCGCCGTCGCGCCGGTTCCGTTCTCCTCGTCGGTCTATCTCGCTTCGGAAGCGATCAAGCTCTTCGGTACCGAAAAGCAGAAGCAGACATGGCTGCCGAAACTCGCGAGCGGCGAAATCATCGGCACCTTCGCGATCTCCGAAGGTCTCCATGCGCCGAGCGCCCACAACATCAAGACGAGCTTTGCCGGCGGCAAGGTCAACGGCGTCAAGACGCCGGTCGCCGACGGCGACATCGCCGATGTCGCGGTCGTCGTCGTGAACTCGGGTGGCAAGGATAAAGTCTCGCTCGCCATCGTCGATCTCAAGGGCGCAGGTGTTTCGCGCGAGGTGCTCCGCACGCTCGATCCGACGCGCAGCCATGCCGCCGTCACCTTCAAGGACGCGCCGGCCGAGTTGATGAACGGCGGCGACGGCTGGTCGCAGGTCAGCCGCATTCTCGACGGCGCGGCCGTGCTCTTTGCTTTTGAGCAGGTCGGCGGCGCGGAAGCGGCGCTTGAAATGGCGCGCGACTATTCGCTGGAGCGTTATGCCTTCGGCCGCCAGATCGGTTCCTATCAGGCGATCAAGCACAAGCTCGCCGACATCTACGTCAAGAAGGAGCTGGCGAAGTCGAACGCCTACTTTGGTGCGATGATGCTCAACGACGAGGGCTCGGAACTTCCCGAGGCCGCCGCCGCTTCGCGCATCGCCGGCAACGACGCCTATGTGTTTGCGGCGCAGGAGAGCCTGCAGACGCATGGCGGCATTGGCTACACGTGGGAAGCGAACACGCAGTTCCACTATCGCCGCGCGAAGCTTCTCGCGCTTGCCGTCGGCGCCTCGGTTCAATGGAAGGAAAAGCTCGTTCAGCGCCTCGAGGCGAAGAACGCAGCCTGACCATCCGCATAGCCATTCGAACATCGGAACAGACCCATGGATTTCAACGACACAAAAGAAGAAGCGGCCTATCGCGCGCAGGTGCGTGGCTGGCTCGACAAGAACGCGATCCGCAAGGCCGACGCGAAGGACCTCCCCGTCCCGAAGACGCTTGAGGAAGTCCTGAAGCAGTCGAAGGACTGGCAGGCGAAAAAGGCCGAAGCCGGTTACGCCTGCATCACCTGGCCGAAGGAGTGGGGCGGCGGCGGCGGCACCACGATCCAGAACGTCATCTACAGCCAGGAAGAAGCGAACTACGCCGTTCCCGGCGGCATCTTTGCGATCGGCCTCGGCATGTGCATTCCGACGCTGATGGCCTTCGGTCTGGAAGAAGCGAAGAAGCGCTATGTCGGTCCCGCCGTGCGCGGCGACGAGATCTGGTGCCAGCTCTTCTCCGAGCCCGCGGGCGGTTCCGACGTCGCGGGCCTTCGCACCCGCGCCGAGAGGGACGGCGACGAGTGGGTCATCAACGGCCAGAAGGTCTGGACCTCCGGCGCTCACTATTCCGACTTCGGCATCCTGCTGACACGTACCGATCCGACCGTGCCCAAGCACAAGGGCCTCACCATGTTCCATATCGACATGAAGAGCGCCGGCGTCGAAGTCCGTCCGATCAAGCAGATGTCGGGCGGCGCCGATTTCAACGAGGTCTTCTTCACCAATCTCCGCGTCAAGGACAGCCAGCGTCTCGGCAAGGTCGGCGAGGGCTGGAAGGTTGCCCTGACGACCCTGATGAATGAACGCCTCGCCGTCGGCGGCAGCCAGGGCAATGCCGATACCGACGATCTCATCGAGCTTGCCCGCGAGACCGAGATCGCGGGCGAGCCCGCCATCCGCAACGGCGCCGTGCGCGAGCGCATCGCCGATTGGTACGTGCAGGCACAGGGGCTGAAGTTCACCCGTTTCCGCACGCTGACCGCTCTTTCCAGAGGCGAGACCCCCGGACCGGAGAGCTCGATCTCGAAGATCGTCGCGGCCAAGAAGATGCAGGACCTCGGCTCCTTCGGCATGGACCTTCAGGACATGGGCGGCATCATCCGTGACCGGAGCATTTCTCCGGCGGAAGGCGCCTATACCGAACAGTGGATCGGGGCGGCCGGCTATCGCATCGCCGGCGGCACCGATGAAATCCTGCGC
>CAISYL010000266.1 GCA_903889655.1 uncultured Alphaproteobacteria bacterium
ATAAATCGCGCCCGAAGGGAAGGCACGCTGCAAAAGCCATGTATTAACAGGGGGATAGGTTTCAGACCGTCCGGCCACCCCCTTTACAACCTGTAGCTGTGTAGACTTTGCGCCTCGCGCGAAAGCCGCTCCGCTCCGGTCAGTCGCCTTCGCCGGGTTCCGGGCTGAAGAACTTCTCGAACTTGTCCGGAACGCCCTGCATGTCGTCGGCATCAGCGGGCGCTTCGCGCTTCACCGTGATGTTCGGCCATTTCGAGGCGTATTCGGCGTTCACTTCGAGCCACTGCTCAAGGCCCGGCTCGGTATCCGGCTTGATCGCCTCGGCGGGGCATTCCGGCTCGCAAACGCCACAGTCGATGCATTCGTCGGGATGGATGACGAGCATGTTGTCGCCTTCATAGAAGCAGTCGACGGGACAGACCTCGACGCAATCCATGTATTTGCAGCGGATACAGGCTTCGGTCACAACATAAGTCATCGCATTCTCCACGACGCCGCACCCGATGGTTCGCGACGTATGAGCTTCAGTTGCTCCGGCGTCCGTTCATCATGGCCGGGGCTTGATCCCGAGCCGGGCCATGACGCGCTGACGCGCCTGCCCGGATTCGCGATCGGGAACGTATATCAGCCCGGCGACGCGCCGCAACAGGTTGGCTTCAAAGTCGTCGAGGATGCCGTCGGCATAGACGACCTCCCACATTTTCTCAATCAGCGCGATGCGTTTTTCTTCGTCATAGTCGCGCTTGATGGCCTGCGTCCAGCGGAAGAGATCCATGGTTTCCGCCTCTTCGCCTTCCGCAACGGCGATCAGACGATCGATATCCCAGGGCGAGAGCTTGAATGTTTCGGCGATGATGCGGCGAATGGTCCCGCGCTCCTCATCGCCGAATTCGGCGTCGGTCGTCGCCGCGCGGACGAGAAGGGCGGCAACCGCCACCTCGATATCGTCGAAGCGCTGGCGGTCGTCGGTCTCCGGGCCGCTCAGAAAGGCCTTGATGCGGTCAAGCATGTGAAATCCTCGTCGCCCGTCGGGCACGCCTTCTAGTCCGTGGGATCGGCTCTCAGGGCTTCCGTCTGCCGTCGATCCTTCTTGGTCGGCCGCCCGCTGCCGGCATCGCGCGCGGGCCCGACGGTCTTGTCTTCGGCGGTACGCGGCTGGGGAGGCGCCATGTCTTCGTAGAGTAACCGCGCCTCTGGCGCGGGCCCGCGTCGCGTGCCGGGGGCCAATACCTTGATGACCCTGACATGGTCTCCAAGCGGGAATGTAAGCACATCGCCCGGCCGCACAAGCCGGCTCGCCTTGGCGATCCGCTCGCTGTTGACCCTTAGCTTGCCGGAAGTGACGAGCGTAGCGGCCAGCGTGCGGCTCTTCAGCAGGCGCGCATACCAGAGCCAGCGGTCGATGCGCTGGCTCCCCGGCTTGTCGTCAGCGTCCGCCATGCCTCAGTTGCTGCGCACACGCTCTTTGAGCACGGCGAGCGCGGCGAAGGGCGAATCCGGATCGACCTCGCGTTCGCGGCGCGGCGGTTTGGCGCTGTATTCGCGCCGTTCCGGGCCCTTGCCGCCACCCGGCTTGCCGCCGTGGCGGTCGTCGCGATCCTTGCCGCCATGACGGGGCTTGCCATGCGGGCGTTCACCCCCCTGGCGCTCATTGCGCTTGCCTCGATTGTCGGGCCGGGCATCGGCGCGCTTCTCGCCGTCTTTTTCCTGATCCGGCTGCTGAGCGGTCTTCTCGCGGTTGGGCCGATAGCGGTCGCGACGCGATTGCGCATCGGCTGCCGTCGCGCCAGCCTCGACGCCTTCGGCCTTGCGCTCGCGGCGCGGATGCGCCTCCGGCTTGTGACGACGGATCGGGCGCCAGATTTCGAGTTCGACAAGTTCGTCTTCGGCGGCAGGTGCAGCTTCCGCGCTCGTCGCTTCGGAACCTTCCACGGGTTCGGCCGCGGAGGTTGCAGCGGCCGCATCGACATCGCCATGCTGCTCGGCTGTCGCCGTCTCTGCGTCTTCCGGGCTCGCCGCCACGTCGGCGGGCGTCACTTCCGGCGCGACGGTGTTTGCTTCAGCCGCAAGTTCCAGGACCGGCATCTCGGCGGGGGCCTGCTCGGTTGCAGGCTGTTCGGCGGCCACGGCTTCCGCTTCCGCAGTCTCGATCTTGTTTTCCGAGCCGGAATTCTTGACCACCACGATCAGCGGGGTCGTCGGTGCGATCGGCTTCTCGGCGGCGGGCTTCGGCGGCTTCACCTTTTCGAGGCGGGGACGATAGCCGAGGCCCTTCAGGAGGTTCGAGAATTCCTCACCCGAGCAGCCGACCAGCGACATCATGGCCGGCGTCACGACGAAACCGCCATTATAGCTGCGATCGGCGATCACGGGCCGGATGAGGTCGGCGATACGTTCCAGCATGTCGAGGCGCACAGCGCGGCCACCGCAGAGACGGAAGCCGAGCGCATCGTAGAAGCCCATTGGCGCATTGGGTTCGCCAGGTACGGAGGTGAGGCCCGGCGTCGGCGGTTGCGGCAGATCGATGAAGTGATTTTCCGCATCCTTCGGGACGTCCTTGCGCGCGAGCGCCCAGAGCGTCAGCAGAAGGCGGGCGGGCGCAGGCTTCAGCAGAGCCGGCATGAAGATCGAATAGCTGCCGAAACGCACGCCATATTTGCGGAGCTGCCCGCGCGCCGCCTGATCGAGCGCACGTACATCCTCGGCCACCTTCTCGCGGCGGAGCGAGCCGAAATTCTCGACGAGGCGGAAGGCGATGCCGCGGGCGAGGCCCGTCACGTCTTCAGCATCGCGCAGCGTCACCAGCGGCGCGAGCACGCTTGCGATATGGGCCTTGAGCCAGGCGTCGAGCCGCTGCGTTACACTTTCGCGCGAGGCACCGTTAAGTTCCTCACCGGCCATCAGGTCGATGCGGGGACTCAAGGGATTATCGCTGGCCTTCAGCTCCGCGACGGGGCTGCCGTCCCAGATCAACCGTCCGTGTTCTGACAAATGAATGTCGAGATCGGGTGCCGCCGCGAGCCTCGCCGCGCGCGCCGCGATCTCGAGCGCGATCACCGGCTCGGAGGCTGCCCGCAGCACGCTGCCATGCACGCCTTCGGCCTTCAGATCGGGCACGAACACAAAACCTTGAAGGCGGCCGACATACTCGCCTTCCACCAGAACTTCACCGTCGCTGTTTACCGCCGCCATAAGATCCTCGTTCTGGCGTAGACGCTTCATCAGGACGCTGGTGCGGCGGTCTATGAACCGCTGCGTCAGGCGCTCATGCAAAGCGTCGGAGAGCTTATCCTCTATCTCACGCGTGCGCTCCTGCCAATGAGCAGGATTCTGGAGCCAATCGGCACGGTTTGAAACGTAGGTCCATGTCCGGACGTGGGCAATGCGGTTTGCGAGCGTGTCGATGTCGCCATCGGTGCGGTCGACACGGGCAAGCTGACCGGCCAGCCAATCCTCCTCGATCTTACCGGAATCCCCCATCAGAAAGAGATAAATCCGTGTCAAAAGGCTCGCATGTTCGCTTGCCAGCGTCTTTCTGAAGTCCGGAACCTGTGCGACATCCCACAACCGGCGGATTGCGGCGGGTGCTCTGGCGATACGCGCAACCTCCTCGTCGCGCATCATGCGTTGAAGTGCCTCGCCGTCGTCGCCGCTCTGCGCTCGGGTCAATCCGGGCCGGTCGGGCGAGCGTTCGAGGCTTTTGACAAGGGCCGCGACACTTCCGAATTCCAGATGCGGGTTGCGCCATTGCAACACATGCTCGGCGTCGAAAAGGTGATTTTCGATGCGCTCGATCGTGTCCTGGGCAAGCGGCGAGGCTTCGCCGGTCACGCCGAAGGTGCCGTTGTTCATGTGACGCCCGGCGCGTCCGGCGATCTGGGCAAGTTCGGACACGCGCAGCGGACGATGCTGGTGGCCGTCGAATTTCGAGGTCGACGCAAAGGCAACGTGATCGACATCCATGTTGAGACCCATGCCGATCGCATCGGTCGCAACGAGGAAATCGACGTCGCCCGACTGGTAGAGCGCAACCTGTGCATTACGTGTGCGCGGGGAGAGCGCGCCCATGACCACGGCGGCACCGCCGCGCTGGCGGCGAATGAGTTCCGCGATCGCATAGACCTGATCGGCGGAAAAGGCGACCACAGCGGTGCGGCGCGGCAGGCGCGTCAGTTTCTTCGAACCCGTCCATGACAGTTCCGAGAAGCGCGGGCGGTTGATGAAGATCGTGTCCGGCAGAAGTTTCTGGATGAGGCCATGCACGGTTTCCGAGCCGAGCATCATGGTCTCGGAGAGCCCCCGGGCGCGCAGCAGCCGGTCGGTGAAGGTGTGGCCGCGTTCGCGGTCGGCGGCGAGCTGGATTTCGTCGACGGCGAGGAACTGGACCTCGCGTTCGAGCGGCATTGCCTCGACGGTGCAGATGAAGTAGCGCGCCGACGCGGGGAGGATCTTCTCCTCGCCAGTAATGAGTGCGACGGCGGCCGCGCCCTTCGCCTTGACGACCCGGTCATAGACCTCGCGGGCAAGGAGACGCAGCGGCAGGCCGATCATGCCTGTCTCATGCGCCATCATCCGCTCGATGGCGAGATGGGTCTTGCCGGTATTGGTGGGCCCGAGCACCGCCGTTATGCGACGGGGATGGGCGCCGCCGGCCGGTCCGAGATGAGGGGGGACGATACTCATTTCCGCTACTTGCTCCATCGGCACCATCGGCCCTGGCGGGCCATCGCGCAAGCCCGTGACGGGTCGCCGCGGGCGTTAACCTTCATCCCGTTAAGCTTGGGACCATTGCGCGAACGAAGCAGGTCCGAATCGCTCACCGCTTCGTTTTCAGGCTTCGTTCACGGCTAAATGTGGTGGTTCAGCAAGGGCTTAAGCGGATTTTTCGTTAACGCAGGGGCAAGTGTCAGAGGCCTTTCACAGGCTGGACTGCGGTCTATAGTGGTCGCATTCCAATTTCGAATAACAAGCAAAATGCAGGGAGGACGACCTCATGGACTTCAATATCCCGAAGGACATTACCGACTATCTGAAAGTACTCGACGCCTTCATCGACAAGGAGATCAAGCCGCTCCAGGCGCAGGACGACAATGAGCGCTTCTTCGACCATCGGCGCGAACATGCGCGCACCGATTGGGACAATCAGGGCCTGCCGCGCCACGAATGGGAGGCGCTCCTCGGCGAGATGCGCCGCCGCGCCGACAAGGCCGGACATTTGCGCTATGCGCTGCCGAAGGAATATGGCGGACAGAACGGCACCAATCTGGGCATGGCCGTCATTCGCGAATATCTGGCGGCCAAGGGCCTCGGACTTCACAACGATCTGCAGAACGAAAGTTCGATCGTCGGCAACTTTCCGACCGTGCTGATGTTCCGCGATTTCGGGACGGAAGAGCAGAAGAAGGTCTTCATTCCGGGATCTCTCGACGGCTCGATCCGTGTCGCCTTCGGCCTGACCGAACCCGATCACGGCTCGGATGCGACATGGATGGAAACCCATGGGCGGCGCGAAAAGCGCGACGGCGTCGACGGCTGGGTCATCAATGGCCGCAAGATGTGGAACACGGGGCTCCATGTCGCGACGCACGATTTCGTCTTCGCGCGCACCAGCGGCAAGGATGGCGATGCGCTCGGCATCACCTGCTTCATCGTGCCGATGGACACGCCCGGCGTGAAGGTCGAGGAATATCTCTGGACATTCAACATGCCGACGGACCATCCGCGCGTTTCCTTCACCAATGTCTGGGTGCCGGAAAACGCCCATCTCGGCGATCCGGAGCGCGGCCTCGAACTCGCGCAGCATTTCGTGCATGAAAACCGCATCCGTCAGGCGGCGTCGTCGGTCGGCGCGGCGCAATACTGCATCGACGAGAGCGTGAAATACGCCAAGGAGCGCAAGCCCTTCGGCAAGCCGCTATCGAGCAATCAGGCGATCCAGTTCCCGCTCGTCGAGGCCCATACCGAGGCCGAGATGATCCGGACGCTGATCCACAAGACCGCCTGGCAGATGGACCAGATGGCCAAGCCCGATGTCGCCAAATATCTCTCCGACAAGGTCTCGATGTGCAATTATCGCGCAAACAGACTCGTCTGCGAGGCGGCCGACCTTGCGATGCAGGTGCATGGCGGCATGGGCTATTCGCGCCATAAGCCCTTCGAGCACATCTATCGCCATCACCGCCGCTACCGCATCACGGAAGGGTCGGAGCAGATCCAGATCCGCAAGGTGGGCGGGCATCTCTTCGGCATGATCGGTCGCAAGGACGCGCAGAAGAAAGCGGCGGAATAGCATTCGGACGGGCGGCGGCGAGAAATCCGCTGCCGCCCGCTTTGCCGCGACGATCAGGCGCCGACTTTTTGCAATGTCTTCTGAAGCCGGTAGGCCGGCAGGATCAGCGTCGCCACGGTGCCTTCGCCGAGCACGCTGTCGAGGTGGAACGTGCCGCCGTGAAGCTCCGCGAGCGACTTCGTGATCGGAAGACCGAGTCCCGTGCCGCCGTGCTGACGCGCGGTGGAATCGTCGACCTGCCTGAACGGCTCCATGACCTCATCGAGCTTTTCCGCCGGAATGCCGATGCCCGTGTCGCTGACGGTCAGCTCTACATTGCCGTTTCCATTCACGCGGACCGCTACCTCGATGCGGCCGCGATCGGGCGTGAATTTTGAGGCGTTGGATAGAAGGTTCAACATGATCTGGCGCATGGCGCGCATGTCGGCGCACAGCGGCGGCAGATCTTCGGGGACGACGAGCGATACGTTCTGTTTTTTCTCGTTCGTTCTCGGCCGGACGATTTCGATCGACCATTCGAGGACTTCGGCCAGATCGAGATCCTGTTCCTCGAGCGGGTAGCGGCCTGCCTCGATTTTCGAAATGTCGAGAATGTCGTCGATGACGCTCAGCAGATGGGTGCCGCTGTCGTGGATGTCCTTTGCATATTCGCTATAGCGGGGCGAGCCGAGGGCGCCGAAGAGACCATCGCGCATGATCTCCGAAAAACCGATGATGGCATTGAGTGGCGTCCTCAATTCGTGGCTCATGTTGGCCAGGAATTTCGACTTGGCGCGGCTTGCCATTTCGGCCGTTTCCATCGCCTCGCGCAAATCCTGTTCGGCGCGCTTGCGCTCGATCGCGATGCCGGCCAGATGCGCGATGCCGAGGAGATGTGCGCGTTCCCATGTACTGGGTTGGCGAGGCTGCGGCAGATAAAGGGCGACCGCGCCGACGCCGCATCCCGTGCGCGAGACGATCCCCTGAAACCAAAGCGAGCGGACACCGTGTTCCTTTGCGAAACCGACAATCATCGGATGATTGTGCGGGGCAAGCATGTCCTCGTTGATATAGCGCTGGCCGTTTTCCTCCATCACGCCGCCGAACGGGTCGTTCTTGCGCAATTCCCAATAGCGCTCGGCCGAGGCCGCGAACGAGTCCGGAAAGCTCGGCGCAGCGCAGAGGCCAAGCTTTTTCTCGTCGTCGATCAGATAGACCGCGGCGCGCGCGCCGGGATTGGCCTCCTCGGCGGCGCGGGCGAGAAGCATCATGGCTTCTTCCATCTGCGCACCGGCGGCGAGCGCCTTCAGCACCCGGAACTGACCGAGCAGTTCCGCCTCGCCGCGCTTGCGGCTGGTGATGTCGCGAAGATTGATGACGAAGCCGCCGATATTCGGATCGGCACGCAGATCGCTGATCGAGGCTTCGAACCAGTGCACGCGGCCGGTCGGCGCCTCGATGTGAAATTCAAGCAGTTCCTCGGGCTGCAGCCTGTCTCCATCATTGCGAAGTTGCGGCTCAATTCTCGCCGCTTCCTGCGGCGGCAGGAACGACAGGACAGAGCGCCCGATCATGTCCTCCATCCGCAGGCCGATCAGGCGCACGGAGGGCGAGGCATAGGTGACGATATTGTTCTCGTTCGTCACGAGGATGGCATCGAAGACGTTTTCGACGACGGCACGAAACCATTCTTCGCGACGGAAGAGCTCTGCATTGGCCAGTTCGGCGCGAAGACGCGCCGCTTCGGAATCGCAATTGGCCGCAGCCAGAGCGGTGATGAGATCGTCGTTGCGAAAACGCAGGGCGAGGGCGTCCTCGGCCGTCTCGCGGGACTGGTGTGCGATGCGGGCGAGGTAAAGATAGGTCACGGCGAAGGAGAGACCCATTGCCGTGAAGATCGGCGGACCGGTGAACACGGGGCCGATAACGGCCATGGCCGCGGTCGGAAGCGTTGCCGCGTAATAGAGGGGGCGACGCGAGGAAGCCGTCATCGACGTCGTGACGACATGTACGACCATCATCAGCAGGAGCGACAGGTTCTGTATGTCGCTGGCGGGATTCCAGAAAAGCGGGACGACGCCGATCCAGACCATATTCATGGCGAAATAACGCCACGCGCAGCGGCGCGTCCAGTTCGCCTGGGCCGCGGCTTCGGGTTCGGACGCGAAGAAGCGATGCTGGAAGATCGCGTAGTCGATCTGTGTCGCGAGAAAGACCGCGAGCCACGCAAAAACGACGATCGCTGGATAAGTGCTCTTGACGAAAAAAGCGATAGCGAAGGCGACGGCAGGGTACAGCAGCGGCAGCATGCGGTAGCTCCGCATGATCCCGCGCAAGAGATCGAGTTCGATCTCGTTCTGCCGTGAAGCCGTGACCTCCATCGAGCCTCCCCGCCGCCATCGTGCCGGCCTCGAGGCGGGCACATGCAGGCGAACGGCCTTCCTCCTCAGAAGGGCCGAACGACGACTTTGGCGAAGGAGGGTAAAGGTTTCCCTAAGGTCAGGCCGGAGCGAAAGGGCCTAGTAACCGCCGCCCGGATTCGTGGGGGTGGGGTTCAGCGTCTTGTCGACCTGATCCATGTCGGGGCCTTTTTTCTTGGTCCGGACCCGGCAGCTTCTCGCCGTTTCGCTGGCCAGAGCCTCCTTGGGTTCCCAATAGCTCGGGACCCAGGCGCTGACGCGCTGATCGGCGGCCGAGCGTTCCTGGGAGCTCATGGCGCCCCTCAGCTTATCGCCGAGATCGCTTTCGGGACGAACGCCGAGCGAGAGCAGCGACGGGTTGCGCATATAGAGGCTGTTCCAGGTTGCGGCTTCCACATTGTCCTGTTTTGCGAGCTTGCCGTCGAAATAGATGCGGGCCAGCAGCTTCTGGGCGTCGGGCCAGCCAGCGTTGGCGGCACGTGTCAGCCAGGTCAGGCCTTCGGCGGTCTTGCCACCGCGAAGGAGGCATTGGCCGAGCGATGTCTGGGCGCCTTCGTAGCCGTGACCACGATAGGAAAAGCAGGTGAGAACGCTGATATTGTCCACGGAGCAATCGCCGCCGTCGGCCTGCGAGATCGTATTCGAATAGAGGGTGCCGGCCGGATCGAGGTCGCCCGCATTGGGGATCAGTTTCCCCTGCGAGTCCCGCTGATGCGATTCTCCGCCACCGCCGCAGGCCGCGAGAGCCAGGGCGCCAAAACAGATCGACGCCAGAGCGAAGGACTTGAACGGGCGGTGGCTGGACTTCATGAGATTCCCTTTGGTATCGGCTGATAGCGGTGCATCCGGCGCCTTCCAATGTCAGTTCCAACGGGTTCCGCCATTGCTCTCCGTCGGCGGCCTTCGGCGCGGCGGCGCCATGGTGCCCGCGAAACGGGGCGGATCGCAAGCGGAGTTCGCTGGCGAAGCCGACTGGGGCGATGACGGCTGACGTAACGATGACGGGCATTTTCGGCATGGCCGGTCCGCATGGTTTGACCCCCGCCACGGCTTCTCCGATACTCCGGCCGCCTTTAGGGGGCGGAGCCCTCATGTTAAGGTAGCGACAGCGGCAATTCTGAAGAGAGTGAAGACGATGGCCGGCAAGAAGACCGTCAAGGACTGGGAAGCCTCGGTCGAAAAGCAGCTCAAGGGCGCGGGGCTCTCCTCGCTGACCTGGCACACGCCGGAAGGCATCGACGTGAAGCCCCTCTATACGGCCGAGGATCTGGATCGTATTTCCGCGGAAGGCTATGACGCGAACACGATGCCGGGCTTCGCGCCCTTCACGCGCGGGCCGCAGACGACCATGTATGCCGGCCGTCCCTGGACCATCCGTCAATATGCGGGTTTCTCGACGGCGGAAGAGTCGAACGCCTTCTACCGTCGCAATCTTGCCGGCGGCCAGAAGGGCCTCTCTGTGGCTTTCGATCTCGCCACGCATCGCGGCTATGACAGCGACCACCCGCGCGTCGTCGGCGATGTCGGCAAGGCCGGTGTGGCGATCGACTCTATCGAGGATATGAAGATCCTCTTCGACCAGATTCCGCTCGACGAGATGTCGGTGTCGATGACGATGAACGGTGCGGTGATCCCGATCCTCGCGAACTTCATCGTCGCGGCGGAAGAGCAGGGCGTCAGTCAGGACAAGCTCTCGGGCACGATCCAGAACGACATCCTCAAGGAGTTCATGGTCCGCAACACCTATATCTATCCGCCCGAACCCTCGATGCGGATCATTGCGGATATCATCGGCTATTGCTCGAAACACATGCCGAAGTTCAACACGATCTCGATCTCCGGCTATCATATGCAGGAAGCCGGCGCGACGCAGCTTCAGGAGCTCGCCTTCACGCTGGCCGACGGCCGTGAATATGTGCGCGCGGCGCTCAAGGCCGGTCTCGACGTCGACGAATTCGCGCCGCGCCTGTCGTTCTTCTTCGCCATCGGCATGAACTTCTTCATGGAAGTGGCAAAGCTTCGCGCGGCCCGTCTTCTGTGGACGCGCATCATGTCGGAATTCGGTGCCAAGGATCCGAAGTCGCTGATGCTGCGCACGCATTGCCAGACGTCGGGCGTCTCGCTCACCGAGCAGGACCCCTACAACAACGTCATCCGCACGACGATCGAGGCGATGGCGGCGGTGCTCGGCGGTACGCAATCTCTGCACACCAATGCGCTCGACGAGGCGATTGCGCTGCCGACGGAATTCTCGGCGCGTGTCGCCCGCAACACGCAGCTCGTCATCCAGCATGAGACCGGCATCACCAATGTGATCGATCCGCTGGGCGGCTCCTACTACGTCGAGAGCCTGACGCACGCGCTGGCAACGGAAGCCTGGAAGCTCATTGAGGAAGTCGAGGAACTCGGCGGCATGACGAAGGCGGTCGCGACCGGCATGCCGAAGCTCAAGATCGAGGAAGCCGCCGCGCGCAAGCAGGCGCGCATCGATCGTGCGCAGGAAGTCATCGTCGGCGTCAACAAGTATCGTGCCGCGAAAGAAGACCCGATCGAAATCCGCGACATCGACAATGCCGAAGTGCGCGACGCGCAGATCGCGCGGCTAAAGAAAATCCGTGCGACGCGCGACGAGGCGAAGTGCCAGGCGGCGCTCGATGCGCTCACCGAAGGCGCGAAGGGCGATGCGAACCTGCTGGCGCTTGCCGTGGATGCGGCGCGGGCGCGCGCGAGCGTCGGCGAAATTTCCGACGCGATGGAAAAGGTCTTCGGACGTCATCGCGCCGAAATCAAATCGATCTCCGGCGTCTATGGCCAGGCCTATGAAGGAGATGATGGCTTCATGCGCATTCAGAAGGAAATCGAGGCTTTCGCCGAAGCCGAAGGCCGGCGTCCCCGCATGCTCGTCGTCAAGATGGGACAGGATGGCCACGACCGCGGCGCCAAGGTGATCGCGACCGCCTTCGCCGATCTCGGCTTCGACGTCGATGTCGGACCGCTTTTCCAGACGCCGGAGGAAGCGGCGCGGGACGCGATCGAAAACGACGTCCATGTGATCGGCATTTCGAGCCTCGCCGCCGGCCACAAGACGCTGGTGCCGGCGCTTGCCGAAGCGTTGAAGAAGGAAGGCGCCGAGGACATTCTCATCATTTGCGGCGGCGTCATTCCGCAACAGGATTACGAGTTTCTGAAGAAGGCCGGCGCATCGGCGATTTTCGGTCCGGGTACGAATATTCCGGCCGCCGCCGCTGAAATCCTGACGTTGATCCGTGAAAAACGACGTCAGGCCGCCTGATTTTGCGGAAGGGCTTGAGGTATGCCTGTCGTTTGGGCGTGCCCGGGTTTTGAGCAGACGAAGCGGCAAAAGACCACTGGCACGCATTCGCGGCTTGCATGGTTAACAATAGATAAATATATGGCGGGCAACGCTGCGGCATGAACGCGGCAGGCAACGGGCTCCCACGCGCTCAACGATCTCCGAGCGCATGTCGATGGGCTCCTGCCGCATAAAAGGCGTCGCTCCGGAATTTCTCGGGAACCGGAGCAGGCGCGATTGTCGCACAGACAAAAGAACAAGCGAGATCTGTCGATGGTGCCTTGGGGGGCGCGCCTGAACACGTGTGTTCGATGAACACGCGCGGAGTGTCGATTTTGACGAA
This sequence comes from uncultured Alphaproteobacteria bacterium, assembly GCA_903889655.1. GTDB lineage: Bacteria > Pseudomonadota > Alphaproteobacteria > Parvibaculales > Parvibaculaceae > Parvibaculum. The sequence goes on from CAISYL010000266.1 coordinate 12,345, forward strand.
TGGAAGTGCGAGACCGAAGGCCAGCCCCGGCCCCGATTACTACAAGCTGCTGGCTCGACGCCTTGAAACCCTCCTCGACGACATGGAGCGGGCGGGCACGCCGCCGGACGACGATCTCATGCGCAGGCTGCGGGTGTTGCTCGAGGAAGCGCGGGCTCAGCTGCGCGGACGAGGCTGAGGAAGCCGGTAGCGCAGTTCATCGGAGATTTCCGGGATCACGGTCCGCTCACTGACATTCGCAAGTTCCACGACGGCACCGCCGAGTGGCGTACGCAGCAGCAAACGCACCGGCATATAGACACGACCTTCGTCGAAGGGGGCGAGCCAGACCGTCATGCTGTCGTTCCGGCGCAGCATCTCGGTGAACTTCCGCTTTTCGATCGGCGCGACGGCCACGTAGCGGATGTTGCAGGCGACGACCTCCAGCGTTCGGCCGAGGCCGTGCGGCGTCATCATCATGGTCTTCGCGTAGCTGAGCTTCAGATCGTAGCGGCGTTTTCCATCGAAGACGGGAATGACGCGGTCGCAGGGATGCGCGCTGGCGGCGACGGGCACGAGAACGGCGCTGATCGGATCCTGTGTCGAGAGCTGCTGATAGGGCATGACCTCCAGCTCGCCGGGCCTGATGGGCGGCGTCGCCGTGATGCGTGGCATGCCCTGGGCGTCGTAGTCGAGGCGCATCGTCTTCGCCGGATGGTCCCATTCCGATGAGACCGAGCGGTAAAGACGCGGATGAACGGCGGTGCCGGCGAGATCGCCTTCGCTGGAGAGATCGAAGGTCGCCTCGTAAAAGGCCCGGGGAAGGCCGGCCGTCGTCAGCAGAGCCTTGAGGTTGTAGCTGTCGCCATCGAGGCGGGCGTGGAACGTGCCGCTCGCGAAGAGGAAACCGCCCAGATAGATCGTGTATTCGGCTGCAATGTCGGTCGCGGCCCTTGCGGGGGCGACGATCGAGACCGAAAGGGCGGCGGCGAGGGTCCAGAGGCGGAGCGTCTTCATGCGAGGTTTCCGAGCCATGGCGGCAGGCCGGGCTACTTTCGTCGCAATATAGAGATTTTTAGGCGGGATTGAGGCTCGGGCGTCTTCCCAAAGGGATACCGGGCCGGGTATGCAGCTTATGGAATTCCGCGCAGACTGCGGACCGGGGAAGAAGCTGCCGATGACCAGGAGAGACGCCGATCCGGCCCTGCTCGCCGACCGCATCCGCAAGGGCGAGCGGACGGCGCTGGCGCGCGGCATCACGCTGGTCGAATCCTCCCGCGCCGATCACCAGGCGCAGGCGCAGGCGCTGCTCGCCGAGCTTCTGCCGGACACAGGCAGGGCGATCCGTCTTGGCCTGTCGGGCGCGCCAGGCGTCGGCAAGTCGACCTTCACCGAAGCCTTCGGCATGTTGCTGACGGAACGCGGCCACAAGGTCGCCGTGCTCGCGATCGATCCCTCCTCGGCGCGCAGCGGCGGCTCGATCCTCGGCGACAAGACGCGGATGGAACTGCTCGCCCGCAATCCGAACGCTTTCATTCGCCCATCGCCCGCGGGGCGTACGCTGGGCGGCGTGGCACGGCGAACGCGCGAGGCGATGCTGCTGGTCGAGGCGGCGGGCTTCGACGTCGTGCTGGTCGAGACGGTCGGCGTCGGGCAATCGGAAACCTCGGTCGCCGACATGGTCGACATGTTTCTGCTGTTGCTGTCGCCGGGCGGCGGCGACGAATTGCAGGGCATCAAGCGCGGCATCATGGAGCTTGCCGATCTCGTCGTGGTCAACAAGGCCGACGGGGACCTCATTCCGGCGGCGCGGCGCGCGGCGATGGAATACAAGGCCGCGCTTCATCTGATGCGGCCGAAGAATCCTTTCTGGACACCGGATGTGAAGCTCGCCTCGGCATTGAAGGCCGAAGGACTTGCGGAGATATGGGCTGCCATCGAGGCCCACCGGGCGGCCCTCGAAGCGGGCGGCGAGATCGAGCGGGTTCGCTCGGTTCAGGCCCGGGCCTGGATGTGGACCGAAATCCGGGAAGGGCTCTTTTCCGCCCTCATGGCGAACAAGGAAGCGGCCCATCTGATCCCGGCGCTCGAAGCGGAGGTGGAATCGGGCCTCGCTACCCCGACATCCGCGGCGCGACGGCTGCTCAGGCTGGTTCTGGGGGCCGAAAAGCCTTAAAGGCCGGAAAAGCCGCGCTTTTTGGCGGTTCCCACGGCTTTCGGCCCGCCCGCCCCTTGACGCATAAGGGCAGGCCTTTTATACGTGCGCCCCTGCGGTTCCCGCGTTTGGCGGCACCGCCCGAAATTCGTTAAACCTGAGGGATCGGGTCGACGCCAGCGGACTCTCTGCCGGCCGCCTTTTCCTCGAACCGTAAGGATATGGTCCCATGTCGCGTCGTTGCGAACTCACCGGCAAGGCCGTGATGTCGGGAAACAATGTGAGCCACGCGAACCGCAAGACGCGTCGCCGCTTCCTTCCCAATCTCTGCAACGTCTCGCTCATCAGCGATGCCCTCGGTCGTCAGTACAGCCTGCGCATCTCGGCGCATGCGCTGCGCTCGGTCGAGCACAATGGCGGCCTCGATGCGTTCCTCGTGAAGGCGCGTCCGACCGACCTCTCGACCCGTGCGCTGAAGCTGAAGCGCGACATCGAGAAGGCGAAGGCCGCGGTTCAGGTTTCCGCCTGATCCTTTCTCGATCCGATTTAGAGTTAACGGGCAGCTTCGGCTGCCCGTTTTGCTTTTCAGACGGCCCTTGTCGCCGCTAGACTTCCGCTCCGTCCGGGGGGAAGGCGATGATGCTTGATAGTGGAGTCGAACGACGCGCGCCGCCAAAAAAGGCGGGCATCGTTTCGCGAACGATCACCGTGGTCGGGCAGCTCGTTCTGCCGTCACTCGCGCTTGCCGGTGCTCTCGCGCTCGCCTGGGCATGTGTGGACGATGCCGCGACCGATTTCAGATTTCTCGGCGACCTGGATCCCTCGCTCGCCGTCGACGATGGCTGGCTTACCTGGGGTGCGCTGCTGCTTCCTGGCGTCTTCTTTGTGCTCAATCTGACCAGCCGCCGTTACGGGCCGGCGATCGCGCTCGGTGCGACCGTGATCGTCTGGGCGGGGATTGCCGGCGGGGTCGGGTTCGCGATGCGGGACGGCCTCCTGTCGCCATCGGAACTCCCGCCCACCCCCATCGTCGTCGGGTTCGTCGGTTCGATGTTTCTGAGCCAGATCGTCAACATCTACCTGTTCGACTGGTTCAGGGGCGTTCCCTGGTGGAAGGCGCCGTTCATCGCTGCCTTGTGCGGCGGGCTCGTTTTCACGGCGGCCCTGCACACAGCCGCCGGAGGCCTCTGGAACGCGGCGGCGCTCCCGAGACTTGCCGTCTTCGGCAGCATCCAGCTTATTTGGGCTTTGATTCAGCTGGTGCCGACACAGCTTTTGCGCCGAGCGATCCGTCCAGGGTCTGGCTATGGGGGGGCATGAGCGTTTCGGGCTTCAGTCGGAACATCACCAGAAGCGTCCGTTGCAGCGGATTGAAGTTGTCATCCGAAATCGCATAGATCCAGATATTGCCCTTCTCGTCCTGTCGGACGGCGAGGCCTTCCATGTTGTCGATCGAACGACGCTGGCCGACGTCGAGCAGTACGTCGCCATCGACCACCGCGCCGGGGCGGATTGAATCCTCGCGGATCAGGCGCAACTGCATACCTGCGCCAGCGAGCAGCGAGAACCGCCGTTCCAGAAGCAGGAAGTCGCCATTGGGCAGACGTGCGATGTCGGTCGGATGATAAGGATCATGCAGGCGGAAGGAGAGCCGCTTCAGTTTGCGTCCTTCGGCGATGAAGGCCCGCACATTGCCGCGCGGGTCGCGCGTGTTCTCGGTGACGACGAGAAGCCGGGTATCCTTGACGTCGGGCCGCGCCTTCAGAAGCGTCAACGCTTCCATGCCGCTATTGGTGTTGAGCCTGCCGATGTGGCGTTCGGTCAGTACCGGTTCCGGCCTCGCGTCGAAACCGTCCTTGCCGAGGTTGTAGCGCCAGATGCGATGCTGGCGTTCGAAGCTCACATAGGCCGTCGACTTCAGCGGATCCGGACCGTCGACCGTCAGGCCTTCCGCGTCGGCGAGAATCTTGCCCTCAAGCGGCTTGCCGTCGGTTCCGAGCAACGGCGCGATCTTCGCGTCGCCCATGCCGGCGAGCCTGCCCTTCTCGTCATAGAGAAGCTGACCGGTGAGCCAGTAACCTTCGTCCGAAACGGCGAGGAGCGCGCTGCCGTCCGCATTGATCGCGAGGCCGGACCAGCCGCCGAAACGCTTATGCGTCGATTTGAGTTCGATCTCGCCCGCCCATTCGAGCTGGCCGGCGACCGTGTCGCTGCGGCTCTCGGGATTCCAGTGAATGGGGTGCGCTGAAAGGTCGATTTTTTCGGCTTCGGCCCATGCGGCGCGGGGCGGCGCCAGAGACAGAAGCGTGGCCGTCATGAACAGAACGGCGAATGACCGCCGCAAGGCGCCATCCGGCAAAAAACGCTTAGGCCACTGCATCCCTGGACTTCCTTCGCACCCGCTTCGTTCCGGCTGCTGTAGGCCGACCGGACGCGCCGCGCATCATATCGGGGTCGGAGCGTTCTACAAGCGCCGGGCCGCCGCAGGCAGGGAGCGAGGCGGAGAGGTGACGGCGATCCCGGCTCAATGAGCAACGGCGGAAACGCCGAAATTATCCTTTGCGTTAACGAGCGCCACGGGTGCCGCCCTGCACCGATATCCCGGCGCGGCGACCCGGCGTTTGCGGAGCGGCACGGCCACCGCGCTTGGGCGCGAATTCGTCGTCGAAAAGTTCGGCGAGCTTTTCGGTCATGACGCCGCCCAGCTGTTCGGCGTCGACGATCGTGACCGCGCGGCGGTAATAGCGCGTGACGTCGTGGCCGATGCCGATGGCAATCAGTTCGACTGGCGAGCGTGTCTCGATCTGCTCGATGACGCTGCGGAGATGGCGTTCGAGATAGTTGCCGGCGTTCACCGACAGGGTCGAATCGTCGACTGGCGCGCCATCCGATATCACCATCAGGATACGGCGTTGCTCGGGCCGGGCGAGAAGCCGGTTATAGGCCCAGATCAGGGCTTCGCCGTCGATGTTCTCCTTGAGGAGCCCCTCGCGCATCATCAGGCCGAGATTGCGACGGGCGCGACGCCAGGGGCTATCTGCGGCCTTGTAGATGATGTGGCGCAGATCGTTGAGGCGGCCGGGCATGGCGGGCTTGCCGTCGGCGAGCCAGCGCTCGCGCGCCTGCCCGCCTTTCCAGGCGCGGGTCGTGAAGCCGAGAATTTCGACCTTCACGCCGCAGCGCTCCAGCGTACGCGCCAGAATGTCGGCGCACATGGCCGCGACCGTGATCGGCCGCCCGCGCATCGAGCCCGAATTGTCGAGCAGCAACGTGACGACCGTGTCGCGGAAATTCATGTCGTGCTCGACCTTGAAGGAGAGCGCGTGCAGCGGATCGATGACGACGCGGGTGAGGCGCGAGGCGTCGAGGATGCCTTCCTCGAGATCGAATTCCCAGGTGCGATTCTGCTTGGCGAGCAGCCGCCGCTGAAGGCGGTTCGCGAGGCGCGAAACGACGCCCTGCATCTGCTGGAGCTGCTGGTCGAGATATTGACGGAGCCGCGCGAGTTCCTCGGTGTCGCAAAGGTCCTCGGCGGCGATCACCTCGTCATATTGCGAGGTGAAGACCTTGTAGCTCGGCTCGCGGTTGCGATCGTCGTTCTGGCCGTTGGGCCGCCAGGGCTGATTGCCTTCGCTCGTCTCGTCGGTCTCGCCGTCCATCGGGACGTCGTCGGATTCGACCTCGACGGTCTGCTCTTCGCCTTCCTCGCCTTCGCCCTCGCTGTATTCGACCTTATCGGCGGAGGCGCCCTCCGGCTGCTGCGCTTCGCCGGACTGGCTCTCTTCCGAGGATTGATCGGAATCGCCTTCCTCGTCGTCATTGTCTTCGGACTGCTGATCCTGCGATTGGCCGAGCTCGTCGCCCATGTCGAGATCGGTGAGGATGTCGCGCGTCGCGCGGGCAAAGGCCGTCTGGTCTTCCATCACATTGTGGAGACGTTGCAGATCCTTGCCGGCCTTCTCCTCGATCCAGGGACGCCAGAGATCGACCAGCGTCTGGGCGGATGGCGGCGGCGTTTCGCCGGTCAGCTGCTCGCGCACCATCATCGCGACCGCCTCGGCGAGCGGTGCTTCCTCGCGCGTCTTGATACGGTTATAGCCGCGGGCCTGGCAGCGCTGCTCCAGCGCCGCCGTGAGGTTCTGCCCCATGCCGATCATCTGGTTTGCGCCGATGGCTTCGCAACGCGCCTGCTCGACCGCGTCGAAGACCGCAAGCGCATTGCCGCCTTCCGGCTGCAGCCGGGCATTCACCTTCTCGTCGTGATGGGCAAGACGAAGCGCATAGGCGTCCGAAACGCCGCGTACCTGCGCGACTTCTTCCGGCGGGAGCGAACGGCTCGGCAAGGGCAGGCGGGCGCGAAGGCCGCGCAGACCTGGCGGCTCGGTGCCGAAGGTCACGCTGAGCTCGGCATTCTCCGCAATCGTGCGCATGGTGGTCGTCAGCGCGCGCTTGAACGGTTCGACGGGACCTTCCTTGCTCTTCATCGTATGGGCGCTCGTGCGCTCCTCGTTCTTGCTCAGGCGACCATGATGTTGGCGGCCGAGTCCGGCAGATCCTCGCCGAAGCAGCGCTGATAGAACTCGGCAACCGTCGCGCGTTCCAGCTCGTCGCACTTGTTGAGGAAGGTGACGCGGAAGGCGAAGCCGATATCGCCACCGAAAATCTGCGCATTCTCGGCCCAGGTGAGGACCGTGCGCGGGCTCATGACCGTGGAGATGTCGCCATTGATGAAGGCCGAACGCGTGAGATCGGCGACGCGGACCATGGCCGAGAGCTTCTTCTTGCCCTCTTCCGTCTGGTAGGGCTTCGACTTCGCCAGCACGATGTTCACTTCGGCGTCATGCGGCAGATAGTTCAACGTCGTCACGATGTTCCAGCGGTCCATCTGACCCTGGTTGATCTGCTGGGTGCCGTGATAGAGGCCCGAGGTGTCGCCGAGGCCGACCGTATTGGCGGTCGAGAAGAGGCGGAAAGCCGGATGCGGGCGGATGACGCGGTTCTGGTCCAGAAGCGTCAGCTTGCCGGAGACTTCGAGCACACGCTGGATCACGAACATCACGTCCGGGCGGCCGGCATCATATTCGTCGAAAACGAGTGCGACGGGATGCTGCAGCGCCCAAGGCAGGATGCCCTCGCGGAATTCGGTGACCTGTTTGCCGTCGCGCAACACGATCGCATCCTTGCCGATGAGGTCGATGCGGCTGATATGGCTGTCGAGGTTGATGCGGATGCAGGGCCAGTTGAGGCGGGCGGCGACCTGTTCGATATGGGTCGATTTGCCCGTGCCGTGATAGCCCTGGACCATCACGCGACGGTTGAAGGCGAAGCCTGCGAGGATGGCCATCGTCGTATCGCGGTCGAAGAGATAGTCCGGGTCGAGATCCGGCACATACTCGTTCGGCTGCGAAAAGGCGGGAACCTGCATGTCGACGCCGATCTTGAACACATCGCGGACGGAAACGGTCTTATCCGGAACGTTCTCAGACATGCTGCCAGTCACTTCTAAGCTCATCTTACCTGCTTCCCAAATCCTGCTCTGCTGTCCGCGCGGCGGTTGTCGAAACCGAAGAATGCCGAACGCAAGTTCCGTTCATCGTGCAGCCTTGCGCAAGGCCAAGGGCGCTTCAGTTTGCCCCCGAGCCTTACAAACCGCCGCAGATCAGCAGAAGCCGCTCTTCCGGAGGTAATCATAGGCCTGGATTACCTTGCGCAGACGCTCTTCGGCCGATCGATCGCCGCCATTCGCGTCCGGATGGTGCTTTTTAACAAGTTCCTTATACCGGGACTTGATCTCGTTCAAGGTTGCCGCCTCGTCAAGCCCGAGAGTTTGCAAGGCCTGTCGCTCCAATGTGCGGGGCTTGCGGCGGCTGGGTTTCGGTTCCTCCGGCTTTGCCCCAGGGGCATCGCCGAAAAATCCGAAAGCATCGTGAAACGCCGCGTCCCGGCGCATATTCCGTGCTGCGCCGCGGACATAGCCGGGGGCGGCGTTGACGCCGAGGCCCCATGTCGGCCGGTGCCCCGTCAGGGCGTCTCGCTGGAAGGCGGCGATGTCTTCGTCGCTCATGCCCTGGAAATAATCGTAGTTCTGGTTGAACTCGCGAATATGCGCCGCGCAGAACCAGCGATACTGGCTGCCGGACGGCTCGTCGCTCTTGCCAGATGTATGGCGCGGCGCGCGGTGCAATCCGACGGCGCGGCAGCCGGCCCATTCGCACGCCCGCATGGCCGCCTTGCCCTTGGCAGCTTCGCGCGCGGCAGCATCGCCCTCGACGCCACGCTGTTTGCGGGGGGCGATGCGGATGCTATCGAAATATTTCGAGTTCAGGTTCACGGTCAAATTATGGGTTGGCGCGGCGTGCAAAACAAGGAAGCATGGCGCCTCCTTTCAGGAGATTAACGAGGTGTGGCGTGTCTGTCGCTGAAACGATCCGCGAGAAGCTCGAATCGGCGCTGAAGCCGGAACTGCTCGAGGTCGAGGATGACTCGCATCGCCACAAAGGTCATGCCGGGCATCGCCCGGGTGGCGAGACGCACTTCAATGTAACCATTGTCGCGGCCGCTTTCAAAGGCCGGACACGCATCGAGCGTCACAGGCTCGTCACGGCAGCGCTTGCCGATGTGATGGGCAATCCGGTCCATGCACTCGGTCTGAAGACGCTGACGCCCGAAGAGGCGGAAGCGGTCGACCGCTAACGTATATCAATCGGCGGCGTTCGCCTTGGCGCGGACGGGAGTGATGCGCAGGACGGCGAGCTGGTTGCGCTGCCGGCGCAGAATTTCGAATTTGAAGCCGTAGAAGGTGAAGGCCTGGCCCACTTCGGGAATGGCCCGGGCTTCGTGGATGACGAGGCCGGCGATGGTCGTCGCCTCCTCGTCCGGCAGATGCCAGTCGAGCTTGCGGTTGAGATCGCGGATCGGCACCGTTCCACTCACGATCACGGAGCCGTCCGGCTGAATGCGGATGCGCGAGCGCTCGACATCGTGCTCGTCGGAAATGTCGCCGACGATTTCCTCGAGAATGTCTTCGAGCGTGATGAGGCCCATCAGGCCGCCATATTCGTCGACGACGAGCGCGAAATGCGCCTGGGCGCGCAGGAAGGCATTGAGCTGGTTCATCAGCGGCGTGGTGTCGGGCACGAACCAGGGCTTGCTCGCGATATCCAGAATGCGGATTTCGTCGGGTTTCCAGTTCACACTGGCAAGGGCTCGCAGAAGATCCTTTGCATGCAGCACGCCGACGATGTTCTCGGGCTCGTCGAGCCAGAGCGGCAGGCGGGTATGCGGACTGCCGAGAACCTGCGCGATGATTTCGGCGTTTGGCTCCGATGCGTCGATCATGGTCATGTTCTTGCGATGGACCATGACGTCGCCGACTTCGAGATCGCTGAGGTCGAGAATACCGCCCAGCATATCGCGGTCGCGTTTGACGAAACCGCCCTCCTGGTGGTGGAGATTGATCGCGCCGCGCAACTCATCGTGCGAGGAAAGGACATTGGCCGTTTCGCTGACGTCGATGCCGAAGATGCTCAACGTGCCGCGCACGATGAAACGCACGGCGACCGTGACAGGCGAAAAGACCCAGATCACGATCTGAACGAGCGGCGCGACGGCGAGCGCGAAACGGTCAGTGTTGGTAATCGCGTAGGTCTTCGGCATGACCTCGGCGAAGATGACAACGAGGGCTGTCATGACCACCGTCGCGTAGAGCACGCCGGCGTCGCCGAAGAGGCTGAGGAAGACGCTGGTCGCCAGCGCGGAGGCCAGAATGTTGACGAGGTTGTTGCCGAGAAGGAGCGCGCCGATCAGCCGTTCGAGATCGTCGGTCAGCTTCAGCACGAGTTTCGCGCGTTTGTTCTTTTCCTCGGCAAGCCGGTTCATGCGCGCGCGCGATGCCGCGGTGAGTGCGGTTTCAGAACCGGAAAAGAAGCCGGACATGGCGAGCAGCGCCACGATCGCCGCCATGGTGAGGCCGAGGCCGAGAGAGATCATCAGGCTGCCTCTCTCTCCTTCAACAGGGCGCGCAGTGCGGCGGGATCGACATCGCGCGTGATGAAGGCCTCGCCGATACCGCGCGAGAGGATGAAGGTGAGCTTGCCGTCGACCACCTTCTTGTCCTGTCCCATCAGCGCGATGAGTTCGTCGGCGTCGGGCAGGCCCGGCACGTCGGCGAGGCGGCAGGGCAGGCCCGCGCGTTCGAGATGGCGGCGAAGACGCGCCGCATCCTGACCGGGGCAGAGGCCGAGCCTGACGGAAAGATCGAAGGCGAGCGCCATGCCGACGGCGACACCTTCGCCATGGACGAGACGGTCGGAAAAGCCGGTCGCGGCTTCGAGCGCATGGCCGAATGTGTGGCCGAGATTAAGCAGCGCCCGCACATTGCTCTCGCGTTCGTCGGCGGCGACGATCGCCGCTTTCGCTTCGCAGCTTTTGACGATTGCGTAAGTGCGCGCCGCCACGTCGCCCGATTTGATGCCGTCGAGATTGGTTTCGAGCCAATCGAAGAAGGGGCGATCGTTGATGAGGCCGTATTTGACGACTTCGGCATAGCCCGCGAGCAGCTCGCGCATCGGCAGGGTTTCGAGCGCGCCGGTGTCCGCGAGCACGAGGCGCGGCTGATAGAAGGCGCCGACAAGGTTTTTTCCCTGCGGCGTGTTGATGCCGGTCTTGCCGCCGACCGAGCTGTCGACCTGCGAAAGCAGCGTCGTCGGGATTTGCGCGAAATCGACGCCCCGGCGTGCGATCGCCGCGGCAAAGCCGGTGAGGTCGCCGATGACGCCGCCGCCGAGCGCAAGCACCAGATCGCCGCGCTCGACGCCGGTCTCGAGCAGCCATTCGGTAAGGCGCTGGAGTTCGGCGAAGCATTTGGTGCTCTCGCCGGCGGGCATCCTGATGGCGTCGTGCCGGATGCCGGCTTGGTCGAGGCTGCGCTCGAGTGCTGGCAGGTGGATGCGCGCCACATTCTCGTCGGTGACGATGGCGACGCGGGCCCGGCGCAGCAGCGGCTTCAGATAAGTGCCGGCGCGCGCGATCAGCTCCGGGCCGACCTTGATGTCGTAGGACCGTTCGCCGAGCGATACATGCACAGTCTTGACGTCCGCGGTCATCCGGCAGCCTCTTTAGCGGTATCTCTATATGCGTCCTTGTAGGCTTCGATGGCGGCGATCACGAGGTCCACAACGCCGTCATGGGGGCCTTCGATGCTTTCGACGGTGACGTTCGCTTCCGCATAGACGGGGTAGCGTTCGGCCATCAGCCGCTCCATCACGCGACGCGGGTCATCCTGCTTCAGCAGCGGTCGGTTCGAGCGACGTCCGACGCGCTTCATCAAAACGTCGAGATCGGCCTTCAACCAGACAGATATGCCGCGCGCGGCGATGTTGGCGCGGGTGGTTTCATCCATGAAGGCGCCGCCGCCGGTCGCCAGCACCTGCGGGCTTTCCTCGAGAAGGCGGGCGATGACACGGCGTTCGCCGTCGCGGAAGGTTGCTTCGCCGCGGCGTTCGAAAATCTCGGGAATGGTTTCGCCGGCCGCGCGCTCGATTTCGGCGTCGGCATCGACGAAGGAAAGTCCGAGACGCTGGGCGAGGCGGCGGCCGACGGTGGTCTTGCCGGCCCCCATCAGGCCGACCAGCACGATCGAGCGGCGGGCAAGCGGCACCGGCGTCAGCCGGCTCTGCGGCGCGGCGTCCGGCTTGAAGTCGCCCGTGGGTGGCATGTCTCGTCTGTTTTCGGTCGTCATCGGCTCTTGGTCTATCGTATCCGTTCCGGAGGCGGTCAGCTGGCCGGCCTTAACGGGTCGTAAGGCAGCCGCGACGCATTGTCACAGCCGCCGTTCCGGTGCAGGCAGGGGCTTGCTCCCGGCCCTGCCGCCGTGTCCGGTCCGCAGGCCACATATAGCACCCGCGCCGGATTTGCGCCCAAATTTTGCCGCAAGCCGGGCATAAAGGGGAAACTCAAGGTCCGCTCGGCGCTATGCTGGGGCAAAGCCAGAAGGACATATTGATGAACAGCGCCATCCGCCTCCTCGTTCTCATTGCCGTGTTTGCGGTGGTGATCGTGGGGGGACTTATCTATCTCGGCCAATCCGTCGAGCCGTCGGTTCAGCCTGTCGAAAAGGTTTTGCCGGATGGCCAGTTCCCGCGTTGAGGGCGCCGACGTGAAGCGCCGCGTCGGCGGTCCGCGTGCCAGGGCCGGTACGGCCGGGCTTGTTGCGCTTTTGCTGATGTCGCCCGCTTTGGCGGACACGCTCGGTACCATTTCCGTCTCGCCGCCGCCCCAGGATGAGGGCGCGGCCGCACAGCCTTCGGCCGCTCCGCAGGGCAATACGCCTCAAGCCGCTGCCCCGCAGGGCGCGGCTCCGCAGAGCATCGTGCCGCAGGGTTTCGGTGCGACCAGCGCCGCCCCGGCGGGGGCGGCCTTCCCGGGCGGCGCCGATCCGTCGGGCCAGGGTGCACCGCTGACGGTGAAGAACATTCCCGGCGCCGGCGGTTCGGGCATCACCGTTTCGACGCTGAGCGGTGTCGACGCGTCCGCCGCCGGGCTTCTCGGTCAGGGCGACGGCGGCTTCGGCCCCGACATGTGGCGCGGCGCGACGCGCAGCGACGTCGAACGCTATCTGGCGCAGTTGCCCGTCGTGACCGGTTCGCCGGTCATGAACGATCTTTCGCGTCGCCTGTTGCTCACCGCCGCGCAGCCCCCGGAGGGCCAGCAGAGCGGCACGTCGCTTCTTGGCGTCAGGCTCGAGCGGTTGACGATGGCGGGCCACGCCGACCTCGCCACGGATCTCGCGAAAGCGGCGCAGGCCGACAAGGGGCCGGCCGTCGCCATGGCGCGTGCCCGGGCCGCGCTTGCAGGCGGCAATCACGAGGAAGCCTGCGATGCGCTTGCCGACATTCCGACCGGCAGCGATCCCGCGCATGACGACATGGCGGCATTCAGCATCAAGCTTTCGGCCTTCTGCCAGGTTCTCTCGGGCAAAAAGAGCGAGGCCAATCTGACGCTCGATCTCGCGCGCGAGGAAGGGCTCGACGATCCGATGTTCTATTCGCTCGTCGCGGAGGCGACCGACGGGCTCAAGCTCAAGGCCGAAGATCCGAAGCAACTCGATATTCTCGACGTGGCGCTTTATCGCCTCGCCCATCGCGAATTGCCGAAGAATGCCGGCCAGATCGCAACCGTCGCCGTGGTGCAGACGCTGGCGCGCGACACGACATTGCCGCCGGAGACGCGCATCGTCGCCGGCGAGCGCGCCGCGATGCTCGATCTCATCAAGGCGGACGAACTTGCCAAGCTCTATGCGCTGCCGAGCTTCGCACAGGCCGATTTCGACGGGCTGAAGACGGGGACTTTTCCGGATTCGGCAGCGATGCGCCGTGCCTTGCTCTTTCAGGCCATCAATGCCGAGGTCCTGCCGACCGATCGCGTCAATCTCATCAAGCTGATGCTGTCGACGGGCGAAAGTGCCGGGCTCTATCTTTCGACGGTCGAGGTGCTGCTGCCTACGCTTGTACAGTTGACGCCGTCGCCGACGCTGCGCAATCTTGCACCTGCAGCGGTGCGGGCCTTCCTGCTGGTGGATGACAGGCCGCATGCGCAGCAGTGGTATGCTTTGCTTGCGCCTCAGGGTCAGGGTATCGGGCGCGATGCGCGCGAACTCGGGGCGTTGATGCGGATCAGCGATCCGCAAGGCCCCGGCGGCAATGGCGACCAGATCGCGGCCGACATTCTTGCCGATCTGCGTTCCGGCGTTTCGTCCACGCGGATTTTCGCAACGCAGGAAGCCCTTTTGTTGCAGGCTTTGGGGTATCCGCTGTCGCAGGATGTGCTCAATGCCATAACGGCGGTAGCGCCGACGGATTTGATGAATCAGTTGCAGAATGCCGGCCAGAAGGGCGTGGTCGGCGAAGTTGTGTTGCTTTCTCTAGTGAGTATCGGGCCTGGGGGGCCGGATGGCGCAGATCCTCATGTGACTGCGCAAGCCGTTTCAAGTCTCAGAGCGGTTCATCTCGATGCCGAGGCCCGGCGCCTCGCCACCGAAGCTCTAATGGGACGCAGTCATGCCGAACCCGGGTGAGTTCCCATGTCCAACGACCCTATCTCGACGGAAACGAATGGACGGCATCACGTCGATGCCTTTCTTGAAATGCTCAGTGCCGAGCGGGGCGCAGCGCGTAATACGCTCGACGCCTATGCGAGGGATCTGAAGGATTTCGCGGCCTTTCTCTCGTCGCGAAGTCGGGACGTCGCGGCCGCGCGGACGATGGATGTACGCGATTATCTCGAAGGCCTGTCGACACAGGGACTCTCCGCCTCGACGGCGGCGCGCCGCCTCTCCGCCATCCGCCAATTTCACGGCTTTCTCTACGCCGACGGCATAAGACCCGACGATCCCTGCGGCGCGATCGAGGGGCCCCGTCGCGCGCGACCCTTGCCGAAGACGCTTACCGTCGAGGAAGTCGACGCGCTCTTGCGTGCCGCCCGTCTCGTCGAGGATGGGCGATCGCAGGAGGAAGCGGTGCGTGCGTATAAACGCGCGCGTCTCGTCTGCCTGATGGAAGTCCTCTATGCGACGGGTCTGCGTGTTTCCGAACTCGTCGGCCTGCCGCTGGCGGCGGCGAAGGGCGACGGACGGTTCCTTACCATTTCGGGCAAGGGCGGCCGCGAGCGGCTGGTGCCACTTTCCGAAACCGCGCGGCTCGCCATCGACGAATATCTGCCGTTGCGCGTGATGCGGCTCGGCGATTCCGTTTCGCCCTGGCTCTTTCCGTCGCGCGGACGTCAGGGTCATCTGACGCGTCACCGTTTCGCGCAGCTGCTGAAGGATCTGTCGATCTCGGCGAAACTCGATCCGAACCGCGTGTCGCCGCACACGCTGCGTCATGCCTTCGCGAGTCATCTGCTCGCCAATGGCGCGGACCTTCGGGCCGTGCAGCAGATGCTCGGCCACGCCGATATTTCGACCACACAGATTTATACGCATGTGCTCGACGGCCGGCTGAAGCAGCTCGTCGAGGATCATCATCCCCTGGCGAAGAAGGACAGCGCGTCGTCCTGATTCAGTCGATGATCGGAATGCCCAGAAGCTCCGCTGCATGGTGCAGCTTGTCGGGGTTTCGCATCACGTAGATTCCGGAGATGCGGCCGTCGTCGAGATCGAAGCTCACGACGGAGTGGAGCCGGCCGAACGCCGTGAGCGCGAAGCCGGGCCTTCCATTGATCGTGATGGCTTCGATGCCATGAGGCGCCCCGATTTTCTTCAGGATGCCAAGGAAGAAACGCGTGATGCGATCGGCGCCGTAAATCGGATTGAGTGCCGCCGCTGCCTTGCCGCCGCCGTCGGAATAGAGGATGGCATCGTCGCGCAGCGAGGCGAGGAGGGCATTCGGGTCTTCCGTCGCAAGCGCAGTCGCAAACGCCGCCGCGAGCCTTGCATGATCGGCGCGGCTTGCTTCGAAGCGCGGACGCTCCTCCGTCACGCGGCGGCGGGCGCGGCTGACGATCTGGCGACAGGCGGCTTCCGATTTCCCAAGAATTGCCGAGAGATCGTCATAGCCATAGTCGAAGGCTTCGTGCAGCAGAAAAGCCGTGCGCTCTTCGGGCGCCAGCCGTTCCAGCATGTGCAGCAACGCGATCGAGATATCGTCGGCAAGCGAAAGTCTTTCCTCCGCCGTAGGGGCAGGCTCCGCTCCCGCCGCCTCGACGATCGGTTCCGGCAGCCAGGGCCCGACATATGTTTCGCGCCGTGCGCGCAGGCGGCGCAGATGGTCGATACCGAGGCGGCTTGCCGTGGTGACGAGCCAGGCCTCGGGCGACCTGATGTCCTGCGCGTCGACGCCGCTCCAGCGGAGCCATGTTTCCTGCACGACGTCTTCGGCATCGCTCACCGTACCGAGGAGCCGGTAGGCGACGGCGAAGACGCGCGCGCGATGGCGCGTGAAGATTGTTTCCGCCGTTTCCTGTCCGGTGCCTGGCTGCGCGGTTCCCATCATGACATCCTCATCCGATCGGATCATATCCGATCAGGCAGCCTGAGGCTTCTGGAGTTCGGCGCGCAGGGTTTCGTGACCGATGGTGACGCGACTGCAGGCCTGTCCATAGCCCATGACGCGCTTCACGGTCGGAAAGACGCGGGTGCTGGCGATCGCCAGCGCCAGTTCCGCGATGGCGGCCTTGCCCCACCAGCTTTCGATCAATGGCCGAAGCTCCTCGCTACGGACGTCGCGGGCGGCGATCGCTTCGGCGAATTCAAAGGTCGTTCGTATGCGTTCGTCCATCGCGGCGAGATCGCGCGTAATGGCGGCGCGCAGCAGGTTCGCCGGAACGCCGGCGGCGCTCGCCAGATTGACAACGGTCTGGAGGCAGGGACCGCAATCCTCTGCATGAACGGCGGCGATAGACGCGACCGCCCGCGCTTCGACCGGCAGGCGCTTGCGGTAGCGGCTCATCGGGATGAAAAGCGCAAACCGCCAGAAGCCGCCGGGTGCCGCGACATAGAGATCGCGGAGAAAATCGGTCGGCTCGCCGGTGATCTCTTCCTGCCGGCGAAGGCTCCGTTCGACAAAGGCTTTGAGCATGATCTTGTCCTTTCTCTTGCTATGTTCAGGCGCAGTCGTTCCGCACCCACCAGGTGAGAAGCGCCACGACCAATACGGGCAGGAAGACGCCGGGGGCGTCGATCAGCAGATGATCGGGCTCCAAGCGCCCTGCGGCGACGTCCCAGAGATGAAGCAGCGCATGAAGGCCCAGATAGAGCGTGACGACCGCGAGAAGCGGCAGCGCATGTCCGAGCCAGCGTGCCGCGGCGGCCGTCGCCAGGGCGAGCGTCAGATAGGCGACGCCGATATCGCGGACGAAATGCGGATTGAAGGGACCGGTATCCGGAACGCCGGCGACGGCTCCGTACCAGCCGAGCGGATCGGCCAGCATATAGAGCGCATTGGCCAGAAAGGCTGCGGCCACGATGGCGAGGATCGCCCGCTTCCGGCCGATTTGCCTTATGCCGATGGTTGTATGGGTCAGGGACATCCGGTTCCTCCTCGCCCGATCCGGGCGGCTTTTCCGACGACCCGGCGTCAATCGGCGCCGGGATTCCCTGACAAGACGAATGTCGGCCCTCATCTGTGACAAGGGCCATCCGCCGTTTACCAAGGGGATCGGAGGGAGTGCCGAAGAGGGACTGGAGCGGTTGACAAGGGGCCCAGCCCAAGCCAGTGTGCCGCGCAAATCCTGACAAAAGGATCCCTGCCCAGGGTGGCCTCCCGGGCGTTTCCAAGGCGGACAGACGGGACTTCCGGGGCGCGATGCACACATATCTCGACTTCGAGAAGCCGATTGCAGAACTTGAGGGCAAGGTCCAGGAGCTCAGGCTGCTGGCCCAGGACGACCCGACGGTGAGCATCTCCGACGAAGTGTCCAAGCTCGAGCAGAAGGCTGCACAGCTTCTCCAGGAAACCTATTCGGCCCTCACGCCCTGGCAGAAGCTGCAGGTGGCGCGTCATCCGCGCCGGCCGCACTTCGTCGACTATATCGAGCGGTTGATCGAGGATTTCACGCCGCTGGCCGGCGACCGCCTTTTTGGCGAGGATGCGGCCATCATGGGCGGGCTCGGACGTTTTCGCGGCCGCTCCGTCGTCGTGATCGGCCACGAGAAGGGTTCCGACACGCAAGGCCGGATGAAGCATAATTTCGGCCTCGCCCGGCCCGAAGGCTATCGCAAGGCGATCCGGCTGATGAAGCTCGCCGAGCGTTTCGGGATTCCCGTCGTCACGCTCGTCGATACGCAAGGCGCCTATCCGGGTTCGGACAGCGAGGAGCGCGGCGTCGCCGAGGCGATCGCCCGCTCGACGGACTGTTGCCTGTCGCTCATGGTGCCGCTCATTTCGGTCATCATCGGCGAAGGGGGATCGGGCGGCGCGGTTGCGCTCGCCTCCGCCAACCGCATCCTGATGCTTGAGCATTCCGTTTACAGCGTGATCTCGCCAGAAGGTGCGGCCTCGATCCTGTGGCGCGATTCGGCAAAGGCCAAGGATGCCGCGACGGCGATGAAGATTACCGCGCAGAACCTGCATCAGCTCGGCGTGATCGATCGTGTACTGCCGGAACCCATCGGCGGTGCGCATCGCGAACGCGCGCAGATGATCAAGGAAACGGGCGATGCGATCGAGGAAGAGCTGCGCGGCCTCGAAAAGCTCGATGGCGAGACCCTGAAGCGTTTGCGCCGCGAGAAATTCCTGGCCATGGGGCGCGTTGGCGTTCTCTGAACTTTTTGCGTGTATCTGTTTCTGTCGATGTTGCTTTTGATTCTGCTCATCGAAATGCGCCCGAAGTTCGGCGCAGGGAAACGCAGCCATGCCGTCCGCGCAGCAAAAACTCACGAGTGACGGCGCCAGACGCTTTTTCGACTACTGGGACGCCATTCGCGGCGACGATCTGGTTCCGGATCGTAAATCATTCGATCCCATTGCCATTCGCGAGTTGATGCCGGCAGTCACGATCCTCGAAATCTGGTCGCCGGAGCGCATCGTTCCGCGGCTGGCCGGTACGGGCGTCTGTGATGGCATGGGGCTCGATCCAACGGGACGGAACTGGCTCGACCTGCAACGCCCGGAGCTTCGAGAGGGATATGCCCGGCGCGTCACGACACAGGCAAATCATCCCTGCGGTCGACGCAGCATATTGCGAACACGTAATGTCCGGGGCGCCGTTACACGCGCCGAAGTCATCGCATTACCGATGACCCACGCCCTGTCGGGACACAAGATGCTCGTCTCGTTTTTCGCGACGCTCGCTATCCTCGGATACGAGGATGGCGGCTATCAGGTGCTCGACTTCGAAGAGACGCACTGGATCGACATCGGCGCGGGGGTTCCCGATTGGACCTAACGGCACCACCCGATTGCATGTGTGGATACGGAGCATCAGCTTAAAATCCCGAAATGAGACGCGACCCCCGGGTGCGGTCATCGCGCGCGGAACATATTTTTGCCCCAGCGATGCGATAGGTTCAGGCTGACCGTATCGGGTGTTGCACGACTGCAAGGTTCGTTGCACCTCTGACACCACGGAGGTCGGATGCAACCATTGATGCGACCAAGCCTTCAGACTGACGGCGCCGCGCGCTTCTTCGACTACTGGAACAGTCTGCCCAAGACTGATCTGGTGCCGGATCGTCATGCCTTCAGCCCGACAGCGATTCCGGATTTGATGCGGGCCGTGACGATCCTCGAAATATGGTCGCGCGCGCGTATCGAAATGCGGCTTGCGGGCACCGGCGTCTGCGATGTCATGGGGTTCGATCCCACGGGATGGAACATGCTCGCGCTTCAGCCGGCGGCGGTTCGGGTGCATTACCTGAAGCTGGTCGAGGAACAGGTGAAGCGTCCCTGCGGACGGCGCAGCGTGCTCAATGCACGACAGGCGGACGGCACCATCCTGCGCGCCGAAACGATCAGCCTGCCGATGCGGCACGCGCTGTCGGGGCACGACATGCTTCTTTCCTATTTCAATGCCATCGAAACGATTGGCTTCGGCGAGAACCGCTACCAGATTCTCGGCTACGAAGACACGGAGTGGATCGACGTCGGAGCGGGTACGCCCGACTGGAGTTAACCGGAGCGAAGCCCCATCTCGCGGAAGGCGTCACGGACATCGTCGGCAAACAGTTCTGGTTCTTCCATGGCCGCGAAATGGCCACCCTTTTCCATGATCCGCCACCGGACGATATTGTAGCCGCGTTCGGCCCAGGAGCGAGGCGTGACGGGAAGAACGTCGATCGGATATTCCGAATAAGCGGTCGGCACGGTTACTTTCTCACCGGGCCTCAGCGCGCCGGACCCTTCGGCGGGGCCCGCCTTGTAGAGCGTGTTCGCCGAATTGATCGTGCCGGTGAACCAGTAGATCGAAAACTGGGTCAGGATCGTATCGAAGGGGAAGCGCGCGATCACGCCTTCCATCGTGTCGGATTTGTCGGTGTCGCCGAGACGGTAATATTTGTCGGCGAGCCACCCCGCGAGACCCGCGGGGCTGTCCGTCAGCGCGAAGGCAAGCGCCATCGGCTTCGTCGACTGGATCGAGCGATAGCCTTCCTCTTGCCGCCACCAGGCCTGCATTTCCTTGATCCAGCGTCCCTCTTCCTCGCTGACCGGCGGTTGCGAGGAATGTTTGAGGCTGGGTCGCAGCGGCAACATGG
Organism: uncultured Alphaproteobacteria bacterium; assembly: GCA_903889655.1. Lineage (GTDB taxonomy): Bacteria > Pseudomonadota > Alphaproteobacteria > Parvibaculales > Parvibaculaceae > Parvibaculum. Next base: position 32,666 of record CAISYL010000266.1, read on the forward strand.
TGAGATGAATGCCGAGGAGGCTGTCCGCATGCTGAAGCGCGAGGCGGGAGGTGACGAAACTTCCCCAGTCGCCCGCCTGCGCCGCATATTTGTCGTAGCCGAGAATTTCGGTCATCAGGCGATGCCAGAGATCGGCGATGGCGGCCGGGCCGACCGGAATGCGCGGCTTCGACGAGAAGCCGTAGCCGATCAGCGACGGCACGACGACATCGAAGGCCGGGCCTTCGCGGCCATATTTCTCCGGATGCGCCAGCGGATCGATCACGTCGAGAAATTCGCGGAAGGTCGAAGGCCAGCCATGCGTCAGGATCAGCGGCACGGCATTCGGCCCGGAGCCGCGCTCGTAGATAAACTGGATCTCGTGATCCTCGCCATCATCGTCGGTCAGCGTCGCGCGATATTGCGGGAAGCGGTTGAGCGCCGCCTCCTGTGCGCGCCAGTCGAAATCGTCGCGCCAATATTCGACGAGCCGTTCCATATAGGGGAGGCTCGTGCCATAGGCCCATTGTGCGTTGCCCATGGGTTCGTTCGGAAAGCGTGTGCGCTGGAGGCGGCGCTTCAGATCGGCGATTTCCTCGTCCGGCACACGGATCTCGAAGGGATCGGCGGGAACGATGCGATGGGTCATCGGCCTTTCACCTGACCGACAAAGGCGCGCAGATCGTCGGCGAAAACC
>CAISYL010000267.1 GCA_903889655.1 uncultured Alphaproteobacteria bacterium
CGCGCCTTGCAACGCTGCGCGAGTTCTTCGTTGTAGCGCCGTGTGAGTGCGGTGCGTTCGGCGAGGCTCGCGGTGACTTCCTTGCGCTTGGTCGCGACGTCGCCCCAGATATGGCCGTCCGGTATCGTCGGGACGGTGGCGGCCGTCATGATCGCTTCGTGTCCGTGGGTGCCGATCACTTCGTCGACGAAATCCATATAGGCCGCCAGCGACTCCTCGACCTGGGTGTCGATGCTCTCGCCGAGCCGCTGCGCGCGATGCCAGATGACGAAACCGCAATCGACCTCGCCCATATGGAAGACGGCGATGGCCTTTGCGGGATGTTTGCGCAGGAACTTGCGAAAATAATTGAGGGCGTCGGTCGCGCTGTTCGGATTTCTCAACCCCACAGCGGTTGCGCCGCCGACGATGCAGGGCCTGTAACGGCGCCCCGGCGACAGGATATGCAGGTGGACCGCACGCTCGAAATACTTGACGTGACTGTCGCCCAGAAACAGGACCTGCCGTCGACGGCCTGTCAGCTTGTTCCAGATGTCCTTCAACATGATGCGGCAGGAGCCTTTCGATCTCGCGCGCCCGGGGCTGCGCCGTGAGCAACCTCATTTATCCCGCCATCGTGGCGAATGACAATCCATTCCATATTTGCGATGGTCCCGCCCCGGAGGACCACCGCATGACCAAATCCCTCGCCGCGCTGCTCGCCGAACCCGGCATCATCGTCGCGCCCGGCGCCTATGACGCGCTCTCGGCGAAGATCGCGGCGCAGGCAGGCGCGAAAGCCGTCTACATGACGGGCTTTGGCGTCGCGGGCTCCGCGCTCGGCCTGCCCGACATAGGCTTGATGTCGGCAACCGAAATGGCCGACCGCGTGCGCGCCATCGCCGAGGCCGCCGCGCCCGCGCCGCTCATCGCCGACGGCGACAACGGTCATGGCGGTCCGCTCAATGCCGCCCGCCTGACGCGTCTCTATGAAGCGGCGGGCGCACAATGCATCCAGCTCGAGGACCAAGTCTTCCCGAAACGCTGCGGCCATATGGAAGGCAAGGAAGTCGTCTCGCTGGAAGAGGCCGCGCAGAAGATCAGGGCTGCCGCGCAGGCGCGCAGCTCCGGCGACTTCAAGATCATGGCCCGCACCGACGCCCGCGCGACGCATGATCTCGACGAGGCGCTTCGCCGTGGCGAGGCCTTCCTGAAGGCCGGCGCCGACATCCTCTTCATCGAGGCCCCGCGCGATGTCGCCGAACTGGAAAAGGTAGCGGCCACCTTCAGGGGCGTGCCGCTGCTCGCCAACATCGTCGAGGATGGCAAGACGCCCTATCTCTCGGCCGAAGCCCTTCAGGAACTCGGCTACAAGATTGCGATCTTTCCGGTCGCAGCGCTTCTCGCCGTCACGAAGCGGCTGGAGGACATCTACGCCGTGCTGCTGAAAGGCGAGGGGCTTCCCGCCGGCGCCTGCCGCGTCACCTTTCAGCGCTACAACGAGATCGTCGGCCTGCCCGAACTGCTCGCCAGCGCCGCGAAACTCGAAGACGGAACGAACTGATGCCGAGCTGGTCGAACATCCTGAAGCGCATCGCGGCCGGCGAAATGGAAAAGGCCCCGCCCCATGTGACGGCGCTCAATCTCTACGCCGGCAAGCTGACCGTGCTGGAGCCCGGCCGCATCCGCTACGACTGGCCGGTCGATCCGCAGTACCTCAACCCCGTCGCGATCTTTGGCGGCTATCTCGCGACGCTCGCCGACCAGACCTGCTCCTTCGCGCTGATGACGCTGCTGAAGGACGACCAGAACTTCACGACCAGCGACCTCCAGATGCACTTCTTCCGTCCGGTAACGCAAGGCCTCCTCGCCTGCGAAGGCCACGTCGTGAACGTCTCGAAAACGCAGGCCTATGTCGAAGCGAGTTTCACCACCGCCGACGGCAAGCTCGCGCTGAAGGCGAGGGCGGTGGAGCGGATCATTCCGGCATAAGACGAATGTCCCCTTTTCGTCATGGCCCGGCTTGACCGGGCCGTCCAGCTGACCCGACCCACCCCCGTTTGGACTAATCGCCCGTCCGCGCGATCCGCTACGATCCCCCGGCATTCAATCGCACTGGGAGATGCCGATGGAACGCGCCTACGAGGTCTCGCTCGCGATCATCCTGCTGATGGGTGTGGCCACCCTCGCTTCGACGCTGAAGGCGGCCGGCCCCTATGGCCGCTACATGACCGCCGGGCAGCGCTTCACGCTGCCGGCGCGTCCTGCATGGCTCCTCTTCGAAAGCCCGCAATGGTTCGCCTTCGCGCTGACCTTCTGGCTGATCGCCCCGCCGGAAAGCGGCCCCTCGTCGGTGATGCTCTTCATCTTCTGCTTCTGGCAGGCGCATTACACCTATCGCGGCCTCATCTATCCCTTGCGCATGCGCGACACGCATAAACGCTTCCCGGTCATCGCGGTTGCCGCCGGCTTCCCCTTCAACCTTTTGAACGGCTTCACCAACGCCTATGCGGTCGGCCACGCCGCGCACTTGATGGGAAACGGCTGGTTCGCCGATCCGCGCTTCATCCTCGGCCTCGCCATCGCCGCTTTCGGATGGATCGTCAATTTCCAGGCCGACACCATCCTCATCAATCTCAGGGCGGACGGTTTCAAGGGATATCGCATCCCTGAAGGTGGCGCCTTCCGTTGGGTCTCGGCGGCGAACTATTTCGGCGAGATCGTCTTCTGGTCGGGCTTCGCGCTGATGGTCTGGACGCTGGCCGGTTTCGTCTTCGTGCTCTTCACGCTGGCGAACCTGATGCCCCGTGCTGTCGCGCATCACCGCTGGTACCGTGCCGAATTTCCCGACTATCCGAAATCCCGCCGGGCCGTGATCCCCGGCCTGTTATGAAGGACATGCAGATGACGCCCGCCGCCCGCTCGATCTACTACTTCTCCTTCTACGTCCTCGCCGCCGGCATTCCGATGGTGCTGGCGCCGCAACTGATCCTTCAGGTGCTGGGCTTCCCGATCGAGGGCCTCGACTGGATCCGCTTCCTCGGCGTCGTCGTCCTGATCGTCGGCTATTATTATTTCAACCTCGGCCGCTCCGGCATCGTCCCCTTCTTCCGCTGGTCGGTGCAGATGCGCATTCTGATCCTCCCCGTCTTCATCGCGCTGATCCTCGTCTTCCACATGAAGCCCTTCTACATCCTCTTCGTCGTGCCGGACTTCCTCGGCGCCTTGTGGACGTGGAGTGCGCTCCGCCGCGAAGGCGTCAATCCCTTCGGCACGGCGTGAGGGCTCAGAGCGAAGCCCGCTCTCTTGCCTCCCCCTCAAGGGGGGAGGGCTAGAGGCGCCTCACTCCACCCATCGCTTCCACGCCTGCGCGAACTCGCCGGATCGCTTCGTCTCTGCAAGCCAGGCATCGACAGCGCCTTTCAACTCCGCATCCTTCGGCATGAGATACGCCTTCTCCGCATGGTCGAAGGGCCGGTCCGGATGCACCGCGCAAAGCGACGGATGGAGGCGCGACTGCAGCCGCGTCTCGACCGCGTCGGTAATCATCAGGTCGGCGCGGCCGTCCACGATCTCCTGAAAGATCGTCGTGTTGTCGGGATGCAGGATGACCGTCGCCGCGCGGATATGCGCCCGCACGAATTTTTCGTTGGTACCGCCCGGATTGACCACCAACCTGACGCCCGGCCGGTCGATCTGCCCCAGCGTCTGGAAGCGGTCCACGAGATCGCAGCGCGTGATCGGCGTCTTGCCGTCCATCAGCACCGGCGCGGAAAAGAGCCCGATGGCCGCCCGCGCCGGCGTCACCGAAACCCCGCCCATGGCGACGTCGAATTTTCCCGCCTTGAGGTCCGCCGAAAGCGTCGGCCAGCTCGTCCTGACGAAAACGGGCTTCACCCCGAGCGCCGCCGCCAGCGACCGCCCGAGATCGACGTCGAGACCCGAAAAGCCGCCCCGACCATCCGCCATCGAGCCGTCCGTCGCCGAAAAGGGCCGGTAGTCGCCCGTCAGCCCGATCCGCAACGCACCGGAAGCCCGGACGGCGTCGAGCCGCGCCCCCGCACCCGCCGGCAAGGGCAGGGCGAGCATCAGCAGACCCAGAAAAAGCGCCAGAAGGCGAAACCGCATCGCACCCACTCCATCCAGATTCATCCGGCTCCGAGCCTAACCCGCGCGGGCAGGGGCGGGGATAACTTGGTCCGAGGCCCTTCAGGGCCCGTTACTGGACTGTTAGGGAGACCGCTGGTAGAAACCCGCCCATGAACGAGCGTCATATGTGCCATATCGCGGGGCCCGAGCGCGATCCGCTCGCGCTCCGCTCGCTGACTTCCGGGCGAATTAGCGGCCCGGCCTGCCGCTGAGGGGCCTCCGGGGCCCGCTCAGGCGCTCGGGCCGGGACGATCTCCCTTTTGACGCGAACATGACGCGAAACCCTGAACGCCCGAGACCCTGATGGCCAGCGACAGCAAGACGACCGATTCCACCGCCGAAGCCCCCGCCCGCGATTACCGCGAAACGATCTTCCTGCCCGAAACGCCCTTTCCGATGAAGGCCGGCCTCCCGCAGCGCGAGCCCGAATGGCTCGCCCGCTGGGAGAAGATGGACCTCTACCGCCGCCTGCGCGAGGACGCGAAGGGCCGCGAGACCTTCATCCTTCACGACGGTCCGCCCTACGCGAACGGCGACATCCATATCGGCCACGCGCTCAACAAGACGCTGAAGGACATCGTCGTCCGCTCGCAGCAGATGATGGGCAAGAACGCGCCCTATATCCCCGGCTGGGACTGCCACGGCCTTCCGATCGAATGGAAGATCGAGGAGAAATACCGCAAGAAGGGCCAGAACAAGGACGAGGTGCCCGCGCTCGAATTCCGCCGCGAGTGCCGCGAATTCGCGCAGCACTGGGTCGATGTGCAGCGCGAACAGTTCAAGCGCCTCGGCATCTCCGGCGACTGGGACAATCCTTACCTCACGATGAGCTACGACGCGGAAGCCGCCATCGTCCGCGAGTTCCAGAAATTCCTGATGAACGGTTCGCTCTATCGCGGCTCGAAGCCGGTGATGTGGTCGATCGTCGAAAAGACAGCGCTCGCTGAAGCCGAGGTCGAATACGCCGATCACGTCAGCCGCACGATCTTCGTGAAGTTCCCAGTTGTTCGATCGTCTCGTATTAATGACGGAACGCATCAGCAGAAGTTACTTGGCGCCAGCGTTGTGATCTGGACGACCACGCCCTGGACCATCCCCGGCAACCGCGCCATCGCCTTTTCGAAGACGATTGATTACGGACTCTACCGTATCGAGACAACGGAAGAAGGCAGTACCGCTCAGCCTGGCGATCTGTTGATCCTCGCTGATGGACTTGCTGGCGAAGTTTTCAAATCCGCGAAAGTCTCTGCTTGGGAGCGAATTCGTCCAGCAAGCGCCACTGATCTGGATGGTCTCGTCTGCGCCCATCCCTTCGCCGGTCAGGGCTATGACTTCGACGTCCCCGTCCTCGCCGGCGATTTCGTCACCGACGAGACGGGTACGGGCTTCGTCCATATCGCGCCGGGTCACGGCCAGGACGACTACATGCTCTGGGTGCAGAATTTTGGCCAGAAGGGCATCCCGGAAACGGTGAACGAGGAAGGCGTCTATTATCCCGACGTGCCGCTCTTCGCCGGCAAGTTCGTGCTGACGCGTCAGGGCAAGGAAGGCACCGCCAACGCCGCCGTCATCGAAGAGTTGCAGAAGGCGGGCAGGCTCCTCGCCCAGGGCAAGCTCACGCATTCCTATCCGCATTCATGGCGCTCCAAGGCGCCGCTGATCTTCCGCAACACCGCGCAATGGTTCGTATCGATGGATGCGCCGATTGCTGAAGCCGGCGGGCGCAAGCTCCGCGAGGTCGCGCTCTCCGAAATCGACAAGACACGCTGGGTGCCCGCGCGCGGCCGCAATCGCATCTATTCGATGGTCGAGGGTCGTCCGGACTGGGTGCTGTCGCGCCAGCGCGCCTGGGGCGTGCCGCTGACGATCTTCGTTCACAAGGCCGACGGTTCGCTGCTCCGCGACGACAAGGTCAATGCCCGCATCGTCGAGGCGGTGGCGGCCGAAGGGGCGGACGCCTGGTTTGAAAAGCCCGTCGCCTATTTCTTCGAAGGCTCGAACCACAACGCGGCCGATTACGAGAAGGTCACCGACATTCTCGACGTCTGGTTCGATTCAGGCTCGACGCATGCCTTTGTGCTTGAAGCGCGCGGCCTGCCGACGCCCGCCGATCTCTACCTCGAAGGTTCCGACCAGCATCGCGGCTGGTTCCAGTCGTCGCTGCTCGAAAGCTGCGGCACGCGCGGCCATGCGCCCTACAAACAGGTGCTGACGCATGGCATGACGCTGACCGACAAGGGCATGAAGATGTCGAAGTCGCTCGGCAACGCCATCGAGCCCGAAGCGATCATCAAGCAGAACGGCGCCGATATCCTGCGCCTCTGGGTCGCTTCGACCGACTACTGGGACGATCATTCGATCGGCAACGAAATCCTGAAGTCGAATGTCGAGGCCTATCGCAAGCTCCGCAATACCTTCCGCTATCTGCTCGGCAATCTCGCCGGCTTCGACGAAGCCGAGCGCGTCGCGGTCGCGGAGATGCCGGAGCTCGAGCGCTCGATCCTTCACAAGCTCGCCGAGCTCGACGAGCTCGTGCGCAAGGCCTATGACGATTACGACTTCAAGCGCATCTTCCATGCGCTGTCGAATTTCATGAACATCGATCTCTCGGCCTTCTATTTCGACATCCGCAAGGACACGCTCTATTGCGATGCGCCGTCGTCGATCCGCCGCCGTGCCTGCCGCACGGTGCTGCATGAACTCTTCATGTGCCTGACGGCCTGGTTTGCGCCGATGCTCTGCTTCACCACCGAAGAAGTCTGGCTGACGCGCTTCCCGTCGGAAGATGGCTCCGTCCATCTCCGCCTCTTCCCGGATGTGCCGTCTGACTGGCGCGACGAGGCGTTGGCCGAGAAGTGGCGCAAGGTGCGCGAGCTTCGCCGCGTCGTCACCGGCGCGCTCGAAGTCGAACGCCGCGAAAAACGCATCGGCGCGAGCCTCGAAGCCTCGCCCGACGTCTATGTCTCGAATGCAGAGCTGAAAGCCGCGATGGACGGCATCGACCTCGCCGAGATCGCGATCACGTCGCAGGCGCAGCTGATCGACGGCGAAGGCCCGGCAGATGCCTTCCGGCTCGACGAGGTGCCGGGTGTCGCGGTGGTCTCGAAGCTGGCTCAGGGCAAGAAATGCGCGCGGTCGTGGAAGATCCTGCCCGAGGTCGGCTCCGTGCCTGGCTTTCCGGATCTGACGCCGCGCGATGCCGCCGCCGTTCAGGAATTCGACGCCCGGCGCAAAAGTTAACGGCCGGGAGCCACAGAGGAGACAGAATGGCGTTCAGCATTGCAGGTCGGCCGGTCTGGGGGCGTTTCTCGGGGCTCGGGATGCTGGTCGCCATTTTCGGCCTTGCGTCCGACCGGTTTCACAAATGGTGGATGCTGCATGTCTTCGACATGCCGGCCCGCGGCCGTTATCAGGTCACGTCCTTTTTCGACATGGTCATGGCCTGGAACAAGGGCGTCAGCTACGGCCTTTTTCAGGCCGAGACGACATTGGGTCGCGTCGGCCTCATCTGCTTCGCACTCGCAGTCGTGGCGGGGCTCGGATTATGGTTAGCGAAGACAGAGACCCGGATGACCGCCGTGGCCATCGGCCTCGTCATCGGCGGCGCCCTCGGTAATGTTCTGGACCGCTTCGTATACGGTGCCGTGGCGGACTTTTTTAGTTTTCACGCCCTCGGTTTTTACTGGTATATCTTCAACGTTGCGGACATCTGGATTGTGCTGGGCGTCGCCCTCATTTTGCTGGAGTCCGTATTTCCGGGGGTGTTCGGACCGGTTCACGCTGAACAGATTGACCGTGGCGAGACGCGCGAGGATGAGCGCGCCTGAAAATCGCCCGGTCGGGCCATCGGCACGAGGCCCAAAGCTGAAGGACATGACGGTAATGCTGAAGAGCAGGCGGATTGTAAGCCTGGGTATGCTTGGCGCCTTGTCTCTGTCGCTCGCCGCTTGCGGCGGCGGTGGGGGCCTCAAGGACGCGCTCGGCTACGGCAAGGAGGCGCCGGATGAATTCGCGGTCGTCACCAAGGCGCCGCTGGTCATCCCGCCGGATTTCGCGCTCCGTCCGCCGCAGCCCGGCGCACCGCGCCCGCAGGAAATGAATTTGCAGCCCTCCGCGACGGCTCAGGCCGCGCTGACGGGTGACGATGCCGACGCCGTCTCCGTGCCGGCGACCGGCAGCCCCGGCGAGCAGGCGCTGCTCGCCGAGACCGGTGCGACGCAGGCCGATCCGCGTATCCGCGCAGTCGTCAACAACGAGACGCGCACGCTGGTCCAGAAGGACGACAAGTTCACCGACGACATCCTCTTCTGGCAGCAGAAGTCGCCGCCGGATGAGCGACTGGTCGACTCGGCCGCCGAAAAGAAGCGCGTCGAACAGAACGAGGCTCAGGGCAAGCCGGTCACCTCCGGGGAAACGCCCTCTGTCGCACCGGAAAAACCCGGTTTCTTCGAAGGCCTCTGGTCGTCGATTTTCTGATCGGCCCATCGCAAACGAATGAATGAAGGCTCGCTCCACCAGAGCGGGCCTTCTCCGTCCCGCCCTCAGGCCAGTGGAGCGAGTGCTTGCGTCTTTCCCGAGAGCCACGCCTCCGGCATCTGACCGCCGCCGCTTTCCTTGCGGCTTTCCTTGTCACATCCGCCGATGCGGCCCCGCAGGCGACGCTTCCCGCCGCTCCTGCTGCGTCCGCCGAAATCGCGGCTCTCGGTCCCGATCCGCGGCCGGTCGCCGACGATCCGCAAGCGCCGGAAATGTTTCGCCTCGCGAACGGCATGGATGTCGTCGTCATCCCCGATCACCGCGCGCCGGTCGTCACCCACATGGTCTGGTATCGCGTCGGTGCGGCCGACGAAACGCCCGGCAAGACGGGCCTTGCGCATTTCCTCGAGCATCTGATGTTCAAGGGCACGGCGAAGATCGCGCCGGGCCAGTTCTCGAAGATCGTCGCCCGCAATGGCGGTCAGGACAACGCCTTCACCAATTACGATTTCACCGCCTACTATCAGGCGATCGCGAAGGACCGGCTTCCTCTCGTCATGGACATGGAAGCCGACCGCATGACGGGCTTGAAGCTCACCGACAAGGAAGTCCTGCCCGAACGCGACGTCGTCCTCGAAGAACTCCGCATGCGGATCGAGAACGAACCGACGGCGCAGCTCCAGTCGGCGATGAACGCGAAGCTCTACGGGCATCACCCCTACGGCCGCGACGTCATCGGCTATAAATCCGAGGTCGAAAAGCTCGGCACCGCCGACGCGCTCGCCTTCTACAATCGCTTCTATACGCCGAACAACGCGGTCCTGATCGTCGCCGGCGACGTCACGGCGGCCGAGCTGAAGCCGCTCGCCGAGAAATATTACGGCGCCGTCGCCGATCGTGCGCCGACCTATGTCCGCAAGCGCCCTCCCGTCGAATGGCCCACGGCGTCGACCCGCGTGACGTTGCATGACGCGCGTGTGCAGGAGCCGACATGGCTCCGCTTCTATCCGGCGGTGAGCGAGGCCGCGGCCGGTCCGCGCGAAGCCGCCGCTCTCGACGTGCTCGCCGAAATTCTCGGCGGCGGCACCACGAGCCGTCTCTATCAGGCGCTCGTCGTTCGCGAGAAGGTCGCGAGCTCCGCCCAGTCCTGGTACGACGGCGACAATCTCGATGCCGGCGATTTCGGCATCTATGTCCTGCCGCGCCTCGGTGGCAGTCTTGCCGATGCCGAAAAGGCGATCGATGCTGAGGTCGCCAGCCTGCTGAAGGATGGCGTCGACGCCGAGGAACTCGACCGGGCCAAGACGCAACTCGTCGCCAGCGACGTCTATGCGCGCGATACGCAGCAGACGCTCGCCTATGCCTATGGCAGCGCGTTGATGACGGGCGTCTCCGCTCGCGATGTCTTCCTGTGGCCGGATCACATCCGCGCCGTTACGGCCGCCGACGTGCTCGCGGCCGCCCACGAGGTCTTCGACAATGCCCATAGCGTGACGGGCGAGCTTCTGCCGGAGGAAAAGCCATGATGCGCCGGCCTCTTCTCGCTTTCCTCGGCGCCGTCGCGTCGCTTGTCTTGATGGCGGCGCCCGCTAGCGCGATGAAGATCGAGCGCGTCGTGAGCCCTGGCGGCATCGAGGCCTGGCTCGTCGAGGAAACCGCCGTGCCGGTGATCGTCATGGACGTCGCCTGGCAGGGCGGGTCGGCCAGCGATCCGAAGGGCAAGGAAGGTCTCGCCAATCTCGTCTCGGGCCTCCTCGACGAGGGCGCGGGTGATCTTCCGTCCGCGACCTTCCAGAAGAAACTCGCCTCGACCGGCGCGGTGATGTCCTTCTCCGAGGATCGCGACTATTTCGAAGGCACTTTCAAGACCATCGCCGACAAGCGCGACGAGGCTTTCGCGCTTTTCGGCCTCGCGCTGACCAAGCCGCGCTTCGACGCCGACGCGGTCGAACGCATCCGCGCCCAGATCGCGACCATCATCGCGCGCAACATGGAAGATCCCGGCTGGATCGCCGCCCAGGGCTGGTACAAGGCCGCCTATGGCGATCATCCCTATGCGCGCCCGGAAGACGGTACGCAGGCATCGCTCGCCAGCATCACGACCGACGATCTTCACGCCTATACGAAAAACGTCTTCGCCCGCGACAACATGAAGATCGCCGTTGTCGGCCCGATCACCCCCGCCGAACTCGGAGCCCTTCTCGACAAGACTTTCGGCGCTCTGCCCGCGCATGCCGAGCTCCCGACGGTCCCCGAGGTGAAGGTCGCCCCGAAGCCGAAAACCGTCATCGAGAAGCGGCCCTTCCCGCAAAGCGTCGTCATCTTCGGCGGGCAGGGGCTGAAGCGCGCCGACCCGGATTTCGTGCCCGCCTATGTGATGAACTATGTATTGGGCGGCGGCAGCTTCTCCTCGCGTCTCATGGAGGAAGTGCGTGCGAAGAGAGGCCTTGCCTATTCGATCTCGACCTTCCTCGCGCCACAGCGCCACGGCGCGCTCTTCATGGGTGAACTCGGTACCAAGAATGCAAGCGTCGGCCTTTCGCTGTCGCTGATCCGCAAGGAACTCGCGCGCATGGCGGCGGGCGGCGTCACCGACAAGGAGCTTGCCGACGCCAAGACCTACCTCACGGGGTCCTATCCATTGCGGTTCAATTCGAATGGCAGGATTGCCGGTGAACTCGTCGGCATCCAGACCGAAAATCTCGGAATCGATTATATCGATCGCCGCAACGGCATGATCGATGCAGTCACGAAAGCCGATGTGGCCCGCGTCGCAAAACGTCTTCTGGCGGGCGATGGCCTGATCGTTTCGATCGTCGGCGAGCCCAACATGTCCGACAGGCTGCCCGCCGGCACGAAGCTGCGGCCCATGCCGGAACCGACGGGCCGGCCGAGTGAGGGCGCCCCCGGCGCCTCGCAGTAAGCAGGCGCGCCTGGGAGACGCCTCAGAATAGTCACGATCCGTCCCGATGGTGACGCGCGACGGTTCTTGATAACTTCAACAAGTCTTATGGGAACGCTCAAGCCCGATTCTCCGTTTGTGCTTCGAGCCATTCCCCCCGAGAACATAAAGAGCGCACCCCCAATGCCCCAGACCAGCCAGACACAGACGAACCTGCCTTACGAACAGAATGTCGAGACCTGTTTCGACGACAGGATCGGCAAGGACGGCCTCAGCCGCGCCGCCTATGATAAGGCGCTGAAGGCGGCCGAGCCCGCGCTCGCCTGGCTCCGCGAAGCCTATGAAAAGAAGACGCTGGCGCTGCTGCGTGTGCCCGAACGCAAGGACGATCTGGCGGTTCTGCGCGACGTCGCCGCGAAGCTTCTCGACAACACGACCGACCTCTTCGTTCTCGGCACCGGCGGCTCGTCGCTCGGCGCGCAGGCGATCGCGCAGCTGACGAGCTGGGGTACGCAGGCTCATGTGCAGAAGGGCCCGCGCGTCTTCTTCCTCGACAATCTCGATGCGCAGACGATGCAGGCGGCGCTTTCCGCCTCCGATCTGAAGACGACGCGCTTTCTCGTCGTTTCGAAATCTGGCGGTACCGTCGAAACCTCGATCCAGACGCTCGCGGCCATGAGCGCCATCGAAAAGGCCGGCGGCGGCAAATACATGAAGCATCATTTCGCCGTGCTGACCGAGCCCGCCAAGGACGGCAAGCCCAACGCGCTGCGCGCGCTTGCCGAAAAATACGGCTTCGCGACTCTGGAACACGACACTGGCGTCGGTGGCCGCTATTCGGTGCTGACCAATGTCGGCCTGCTGCCCGCCGACATTCTCGGCCTTGATATCGAAGCCTTCCGCGCCGGTGCGAAGGATGTGCTGGCGCCCGTTCTCGCCGGCAAGCCTGCCGGCGAAGTCGCGCCCGCCATCGGTGCCGCGCTCTCGATGGCGTTGCAGGCCGAGAAGGGGGCGAACATGACCGTGTTCATGGCCTATGCAGACCGGCTCGAGCGCTTCCTCGCCTGGCATGCGCAGCTCTGGGGCGAAAGCCTCGGCAAGGAAGGCAAGGGCACGACGCCTGTCCGCGCCGTGGGCCCGGTCGACCAGCACAGCCAGCTTCAGCTCTATCTCGGCGGTCCGAAGGACAAGATGTATACGGTCTTCATGACCGAGACGGCGGGCGAGGGCCCCGTCGTCGCGCCCGAACTGGCAACCGATCCAGCCTTCGCCTCGCTCGCAGGCCATCACATCGGCGATCTCGTCGATGCCGAAGCCCGCGCCACCGTCGACACGCTGGCGAAGAACGGCCGGCCCGTGCGTACCTTCAAGCTGAAGAAGCTGAACGAGCGCACGCTCGGCGCACTCTTCATGCACTTCATGCTGGAAACGATCATCGCCGGCAAGATGCTCGGCATCGATCCCTTCGATCAGCCGGCGGTCGAGGAAGGCAAGATCCTCGCGAAGAAATATCTGGCGGAGATGAAATAAAAGATGGGTGTCGTTCGCCGTCTCAGCGAAGGCACGATCAACCGCATCGCCGCCGGCGAAGTGGTGGAACGTCCTGCGAGCGCGGTGAAGGAACTCGTCGAGAATGCGCTCGACGCGGGCGCGCGCCACATCGACATCGTCATCGCGGGCGGCGGGCGCGACCTGATCCGCATCACCGACGACGGCTCCGGCATGTCGGCGGACGACCTGGCGCTCGCCATCGAACGCCATGCGACGTCGAAGCTGAAAGCCGACGAGACGGGTCGCGAGGATCTGCACGACATCGCAACGCTCGGTTTTCGCGGCGAGGCATTGCCGTCGATCGGCGCTGTCGCGCGTCTCTCGATCCTGAGCCGGACGCCGGGCAGCGACACCGCGCACAGGGTCACCGTCGAGGGCGGGCAAGTCTCGCCCGTCGAGCCTGCCGCCGGCACCGTGGGCACGCGCATTGAAGTGCGCGATCTCTTCTTCGCGACGCCGGCGCGTCTGAAATTCCTGAAAGGCGAACGCGCGGAGACATTGGCCGTCGCCGACATCGTGAAGCGCCTCGCCATGGCGCATCCGGAGGTCGCCTTCTCGCTGACCAACGAGACGCGCAACATGCTCCGCCTCGAAGCCGAAATGCCGGGCGAGGTCGGACAGCTTGGGCGTCTCGGCGCGATCATGGGCCGCGATTTCGCAGAGAACGCCATCGGCATCGATGCGGCGCGCGAGAACATCGTGTTGAAAGGCTTTGCCGGTCTGCCGACCTATAATCGCGGCACGGCGCAGATGCAGTTTCTCTTCGTCAACGGTCGCCCGGTGCGCGACAAGCTCGTCATCGGCGCGGTGCGCGGGGCCTATGCCGACTATCTCGCCCGCGACCGTCATCCGGCCGTGGCTCTTTTTGTCGAGCTCGATCCCCGCGATGTCGACGTCAACGTCCATCCGGCCAAGTCCGAAGTGCGCTTCCGCGATGCCGGTCTGGTGCGCGGCCTCATCGTCGGCGCGCTGCGCCACGCGCTGCACGAGGCAGGGCACCGCGCCTCCACGACGGTCGCCGATGCCGCGCTCGGCGCGCTGCGCCCGGTGACGCAGCCGTCCTTCGCGACGGGCGGTTTCGCGCGGAGCTATGCGCCATCCGCACCGCAAGGCGGCTTTGCCGAACCGGCGCCCGCATGGCAGGGCGCCTTTGCCGATCTCGGCGCGCATGCGGCCCGCATCGTCGCCGAGGCTGAAGCCGCGGACGTCGTGCCGCTTTCCGCCGACGCGCCGTCGCCCGTGCTGCCGCTCGGCGTCGCGCGCGGGCAATTGCACGAGACCTACATCATCGCGCAGACGGTCGACGGCATCGTCATCGTCGACCAGCATGCGGCGCATGAGCGCCTCGTCTACGAACGCATGAAGAAGGCGATGGCCGAGCGCGGCGTGTCGCGGCAGATATTGCTGATCCCCGAAGTCGTCGAACTCGACGAGGCCGATGCCGAGCGTCTCGCCGCCCGCGCCGGCGAGCTTGCCGAACTCGGTTTCGTTCTCGAAGGCTTCGGTGCGGGTGCCGTCGTCATCCGCGAAGTGCCGGCAATCTTCGGCAAGCTCGATGTAGGCGCGCTCGTCCGCGATCTCGCCGATGATCTTTCCGAGATGGAAGAAGCCTTGTCGCTGAAGGAAAAGCTCGAAGACGTCTGCGGCACCATCGCCTGCCACGGCTCGGTCCGCGCCGGCCGCCGCCTCACCGCCGAGGAAATGAATGCGTTGCTGCGCGAGATGGAAGTGACGCCCCATTCCGGCCAGTGCAACCACGGCCGCCCGACCTATGTGGAACTGAAACTGACGGATATCGAGCGGTTGTTCGGAAGACGGTGAGCCTTCCAGTCTCCAAATAATTTGTCATCCCGGCCTTGCCGGGATCCAGAGGCCACGCGCGCC
>CAISYL010000268.1 GCA_903889655.1 uncultured Alphaproteobacteria bacterium
AAGGCCATATTGATATTCAAAATGGGCGCCAAATTTGGAGACATGTTCGTTGTGTATGACAAGGTAAATAGAAAATATGGGGCCATATCAACCGCCCACGCTAAAGTGAATATTTCCAGCTTAGATATTATCGTCAACAATACTTCGGACATATCAGATAAGACCATGACTGATGTTGGCAGATATCTGACTGTCCTTCCGTTCAGAATGCTGATGCCCAATCAAATAGATGATGTTTTTAAAAAAGCCGCACAACTTCCTTGCTCGAAGTAGATATTGTCGACGTTGCGCACTGGATTGCTTTGGCGTCCCAATGACGCTTGTGGAGCAGGGGAAGCCGACATGAATCTCGCCAAACCCAGGATCGATGTCGGCCTCTTCACCAACAATATCGAGGCGATGCTCGACTTCTATCAGAAGGAAGTCGGGCTACCCTTCGATCATCTTCTGCCGCTGGGCGGCGGACGCCAGCAGCATCGCCACGAGATGCTCGGCTCTGTGCTGAAGATCAACGAGAGCCGCGAGCCCATCGCGGCGCGGGCGCCATCCGGCTATCGCGAATTGCTGATCGCGCGCGAAGGATTGCTCGGGCCGAAGCGCCTGACCGATCCGGACGGCAATGCGGTGACGCTGGTGCCGCCCGGCGCCTTCGGCATCGAGCGCATCGGCATGAAGCTCGGCGTACGCGACGCGGCGGCCCATCGCCGCTTCTATGCCGTCGCGATGGGCCTGCCGGATGTACCGGAAGCCGGCGGCAACAGTTTCCTCTGCGGTGACAGCGTCATCCTTTTCGACGAAGCGGCGGATGCGCCGTCGGACGCGACCATCGAAGGAACGGGCTTTCGCTACATCACCGTGCAGGTCTTCAAGACAGACGAGGAACATGCGGGCGTTCTCGCCCGCGGCGGTCACGAGGGACAGAAGCCGCAGACGCTCGGCAAGGTCGCGCGCATTTCCTTCATCCGCGATCCCGACGGCAACTGGATCGAGATTTCGCAGCGTGCCTCACTCACCGGCTCTCTCGACTAGCGGCCCCGTTGGGGTAAACTCGCGAGCAACACGTAAAAAGCCCGACGGGAACGCTTCATGGCCTATAACAAGATTCAGGTGAACCGGATTTCCGGCGCGCTCGGTGCGGAAATCGTCGGCGTCGATCTTTCAAAGGATCTCGACAACGAGACCTTCGACGACATTCATCAGGCCTTCCTCGACAATCAGGTCATCTTCTTTCGCGACCAGCAGCTCACCCACGAGCAGCACAAGGCCTTCGGCCGCCGGTTCGGCACGCTGAACATCCATCCCTATGTGAAGGGCATGGACGGGCACCCCGAGATCATGAAGATCGTCAAGGAGCCCGACGACAAGGTGAATTTCGGCGGCGGCTGGCACTCCGACATGTCGTTTCTCGAAGAGCCGGCGCTCGGCTCGATCCTCTACGCCAAGGAAGTTCCGCCCTTCGGCGGCGACACGCTGTGGGCGAACCAGTATCTCGCCTACGAAACGCTGTCGGACGGCATGAAGAAGATGCTGGATGGTCTTCGCGCCGTCCATACCGCCAAGGGCGAATACAGCGAACGCGGTCATTCGGCGCAGAAGCGGCAGTCGATGGAAGTTGCGACGGCGGGCGACGACGTCCCCTCCTACGAGCATCCCGTCGTGCGCACGCATCCCGAAACCGGCCGCAAGGCGCTCTACGTCAATCCGGCCTTCACCGAAAAGTTCGTCGGCATGACGCGGCGGGAAAGCGCGCCGTTGCTGCGCTTCCTCTTCGAGCATTGCACGCAGGAGGGTTTCACCTGCCGCTTCCGCTGGACGCCGAACGCGCTCGCCTTCTGGGACAACCGGGCGACGCAGCATTTCGCGCTCAACGACTATCACGGCCATCGCCGGCACATGGAGCGCGTCACGGTTAACGGCGACCGGCCTTTCTGAGCGCGCTTCCCCAAATTCATCTTTAAAATGGGGAGTTCAGCCGCCATCATGCGGGCGGGCGAGTCGCGGGTCTTTGCACCCTGCGGCTCCTGGGGAGCGACAGGGGCAGGGGTGGATATGAGCGGTTGGATTTATCGGGCGGGCGTCTGCGCCGCCTTCGCCGTCACGATTTCCGTTCTGGCGGGGAGCGCGCATGCGGAGGCGCCGGGTCTCCCCGCGCCCACCGACGCAACGGCGCGCGGGCTCGCCATCGCGCAGGAAAACGACAAACGCGATCACGGCTGGGGCGACGCCAAGGCCGACATGAAGATGATCCTCACCAATTCCTCGGGCGAGACCAGCGAACGCGCGCTGCGCTTCATGATGCTCGAGAACACCGGCGACGATGACGGCAACTGGAGCCTGATGGTCTTCGACAAGCCGGCCGACATCGAAGGCACGGCGCTCCTCACCTATCCGCATGTGAAGGAGGCCGACGAGCAATGGCTCTATCTTCCGACGGTGAAGCGCGTGAAGCGCATCTCGTCGGCGAACAAGTCGGGGCCTTTCGTCGGCAGCGAATTCGCTTTCGAGGATTTCTCGACGCAGCAGGTGGCAAAGTTCGCCTACAAGTGGTTGAAGGACGAACCCTGCGGCACGCTGACGTGCCATGTCGTCGAACGCACGCCGCAATACGAAGATTCCGGCTATACGCGCGAGATCGTCTGGATCGACACGACGGATTACCAGTTCCGCAAGATCGACTATTACGACCGCAAGGAGAGCCTGCTGAAGACGCTGACCTATAGCGACTACAAACTCTATGAAGGCAAATTCTGGCGGCCGCAGCAGCTCGACATGGTGAACCACGAAACCGGCAAGACGACGCGGCTCGCCTGGCAGGCCTATAGTTTCCACACCGGTCTGTCCAAGGACGATTTCACCACGGCGAGCCTCGAAAGGGCCCGCTGATGCGGAATCCGGGGCGGGCTTCCCTTCTCGCAGCCATCGTCGCGCTTGCACCTCAAGGCGTTCATGCGGACGACCTCGGCCTGCGCGGTACGATCGAGCCGGAATTGCGGGTCTTCACGAGTTCCGCCAGCAATCCGCAGCAGAGGGACACGGACATCTCCGTGTCGGGCGAAGTCACCGGCAAATACATGTGGGACGGCGGAGACCAGTCGCTCGTCGTGACGCCTTTCGCGCGGCTCGACCAGCAGGATTATCGCCGCACGCATTGGGATCTGCGCGAGGCGCGTTACGGCCTCGTCATGGGCAAGTGGGAAGTCCGGCTCGGCTTCGACAAGGTGTTCTGGGGCGTCACGGAAGCCGTGCATCTCGTCGACGTCATCAATCAGGTCGACATCATCGAGGATCCGGTCAAGCAGGAGGTGCGGCTCGGCCAGCCGATGCTGCGCCTTCGCACGACGCAGGATTTCGGTTCCTTCGACGCCTTTCTCCTCCCCTATTTCCGGGAGCGCGATTTTCCGGGGCCACAGGGCCGGCCGGCCTACGATCTCCCTGTCGACATGAGCCTGACGCGCTATGAGAGTTCGCGCCAGGACCGGCATGTCGATGGCGCCTTCCGCTATTCGAACCATTTCGGCGATATCGATCTCGGCCTCAGCTATTTCCAGGGCACCAATCGCGATCCGATCCTGACACCGACGCTCAGCAAGGATGGCGATCCGGTGCTCGCGCCCTTCTATGCGCAGATGAAGCAGGCTTCCTTCGACGTGCAGGCGACCAAGGGCGCCTGGCTCTACAAGCTCGAGGGCTATTGGCGGCGCGAACTCGGCCATGAATACGAGGCGGCAACCGGGGGCATCGAATACACGCTTTATGGCGTCTTCGGCTCGGAGGGCGATCTCGGCGTGGTCGCGGAATATGCACTCGACAGCCGCGGATTGATGGCGCGGGACCCCTATGAAAACGACGGCTTCCTCGCCCTGCGCTGGACGGCCAATGACGAAGCCTCGACAAGCTTTCTCGGCGGCGCGGTCGTCGATGCGGAGACGGGCGCGCTCGGTTTCCGCTTCAAGGGCGAACGCAGGCTCGGCGACGATTACCGCCTGTCGCTCGAAGCCTATTTCTTCGGCAACGTGCCGCGGCAGGATCCGATCTACAGCATCTCCGACGACAATTATCTGCAATTCCGCATCGCGCGCTTCTTCTGACACGGCCGTTTCGAACTTGTCTCATGGCGGCCGAGGGGAAACCGTTTAGATTTCAGGGGCACACTCTCTCCGTGCCCATGGAATGCGTAGCCGATGCACCTGTCCTCAGTTCTCTATTTCATCACCGAATTCGGCGATCAGGCCGTCATCCTGCCTTTCGCGATCACGGTGGCGATCACGCTGGCGGCGGCCGGCGCGCGGCGCGAAGCGCTCATCTGGTGTGCGGCCCTCATCGTGGCGCTGGCGGGCTCGCTCATCGCCAAGGTCGCCTTCATTCCCTGCGGTCATCTCCTTCCCGGCCTCGACATCAGGAGCCCGAGCGGCCACACGACGGCCGCCGTCGCGGCCTATGGCGGCTTCGCGACCCTCTGGGTCAAGCTCACGCGCGATAGCTGGACGCGGGCCGCCTTCATCGCCGGAGCGCTCGCCGCCTGTGTCGGCATCGCCGTGTCGCGCGTGCTGCTCGGTGCGCACAGCGTTCAGGAAGTCTCGCTCGGCACCGCCATCGGCCTGCTCGCGCCCATCATTCTCTATCGCGTCGAACCCCCGGCTTCGGAGCCTCGTCCCCAGCCGACGCTGCTGCTTCTCCTCCTGCCGTTGAGTCTCACCTTTCTTTTCCACGGCGCGACGCTGCCGGTCGAAAATCGCATCGATTGGGCCGCAAGGGCGATCATGGCGTGGCTCGGCATCTGCGGCTGATGCTCCGGCCGTGGTCCATATGCGGGTGGCGATCAGGGTTCTTATTGTTTAAACCAATGATCCGGCCTTGAATTCCCCTTGTATCAGCAAATGTATGACCGGTCGTTTGTCGGGCAGAGAGGGCCTCGGAGAAAATCATGGCAAAAGCGAAAACGAAGAAGCCCCTGAAGCCGAGCAAGGTCGTCAAGCCGACGCAGGGTGAAGTCGAGGACGCCGTGCGCGTCATGCTGCGCTGGGCGGGAGAAGACCCTACGCGCGAAGGGTTGATCGACACGCCGGCGCGCGTCGCGCGCTCCTATCGCGAACTCTTTTCCGGCTACGACGTCGACCCCCGTGCCTATCTCGAGCGCGTGTTCGAGGAGGTCGGCGGCTATGACGAGCTGATCGTGCTCCGGAACATCCGCGTCGTGAGCTTCTGCGAACATCACATGCTGCCGGTGACCGGCTATGCGCATGTCGGCTATCTGCCGTCGAACCGCGTCGTCGGCATCTCGAAGCTCGCCCGCGTCGTCCATGCTTTCGCGCGGCGGTTCCAGATTCAGGAAAAGCTCACCGCCGACATCGCCCGCGCGATCTACGAGATTCTCGAGCCGCGCGGCGTCGGCGTCGTCATCCAGGCGGAACATGCCTGCATGACGCTGCGCGGGGTCAATTCTCCGGAAGCGACGCTCAGCACCAGCCATCTGCTCGGGGCGGTCCGCGACGACCCGAAGACGCGGGAAGAGTTCCTGCGGATGACGTCGGATCATCATCACTGAAAAGAAGCGGCCCCGCCCGCCTTCCGGCGAACGGGGCCGTATGTCTCGCGCTTGAATCTTTTAGCGCTTGATCTTCGAAATCTTCGAACCTTCGATGCTGACGCCGGCCATCAGCCCCTGCTGATTGAAGATGAAGGCATAGGCGTCGTCCTTCAGCGTCGACGTCGAAAGGTTCTTTGCCGCGCCCTCGTCGACGACGACGACCGTCGGGCCGACGCCGATCTCGAGGCCGGCCGACTTGTCGAGATAATTCACCGCCTTCTTCGACATCAGGAAGACGACATAGCCGTAGGACTGGGCGCCCGCCTGGAGACCCCAGGACCCGGTGACGGAGTTGTAGTAGCCGACGACGTGTCCGTTCTTGAGGAGTTCGCCTTCGCCGTAGGCACCGCCGAATACAAGGCCGGCCTTCACGATATTCGGGAAGATGAGAATCGCACGGGCTTTCGAGCCGATGGCCTTGGCGGTCGGATTGGTCGAGTAGAGCTTGTTCAGCGCCTGGCTCGAATCATTGTCGAGATCTTGCGCGGTCGCCGCATTCGCCCGATCGTCCATGCCGACCGAAAGAACCATGCCGGCCGCAACGAGCAGCGAGAGGAAGACCCGTCGTGTATTCATCATGATGGATACCTTGCTGTGAGAGCGTCGAAAGACCCGCTGCCACGGATCTCCGTTCGCGAACGAAATGGCTATCCCACACCCCGCCCCAATAGCGCCCAAGCGGCAAAAAGGTTCCGTAAAACGAAACGCGGAACACACAAAGGGGGGCAGGAGCGACAAAGTTCGCTCACACAACACCCGACCCTCAAAGCGGCCATTGCGGCGGTTTTCTGGCGTCTGGGGGAGGCGGCAATGGTGGGCGCGACAGGGATTGAACCTGTGACCCCTACGATGTCAACGTAGTGCTCTCCCGCTGAGCTACGCGCCCATTGCCATGGCGGACGGGGCGAGGCCAAACCCGGCGCCCCGGTCAGAGGCAGACCGTATATCGGGGTTGTTCCCTAAAGACAAGACGGAAGACGAGACGGGGCGAGCTGGAGGCCCGAGGCCGCGATCAGGCCGCCATCAGCCGCTCGACCTCGGCCACCAGGTCCTTCAGATGGAAGGGCTTGGAGAGGACCTTGGCGTCCTTCGGAGCCGAATTTTCGGGATTGAGCGCCACGGCCGCGAAGCCGGTGATGAACATGATCTTCATCGTCGGGTCGAGCTCGGCGGCGCGGCGCGCCAGTTCGATCCCGTCCATTTCGGGCATGACGATGTCGGTCAGAAGAATATCGAAGATGTCGCCCTGAAGTTTTTCATGGGCCTGGTCGCCGCGCCCGAAGGCCGCCACCTCATGCCCCGCGTTCTCCAGCGCCTTGGCCAGAAAGCGGCGCATGGATTCATCGTCTTCCGCGAGCAGAATGCGTGCCATCAGCCCAAATCCATCAATCAGATGCCCACCTTCACGGACCGGAGTGCTTTCGAAGCGCCCCGCGCCGTCGTCCGCACTCTAGGTTCCGAGCGGTAAACAGCCTGTGAACGATGCCCTTTGCCCCCAGGAAGGTTGGGGACAAAGACGCGATGGTTTCGCACGTCGCGCCATCGCATGTTAGGCTCGCTCTCATAAGGGCGGTTCGAATGGCGTCTTGTGCGTTCCGGCCCCTTGAAATGCCCCCAGGGCCGGTGAATATCCTTGAGTCCCATGGCCACCATTCCCCCGCACCGCACGACCGACAAGGCACTTCCCGGCGAGGACGAAGCCGCTCTTTTCGCGAAACCCGTCTCGGTCGAGAAGCCATCCCGCGCCCGCATTCCCTTCGTCTTCTCGTCGCCCCATAGCGGCCGGGTCTATCCGCGCGCTTTCGTCACAGGCTCCAATCTCGACGCCATGACGCTGCGACGCTCGGAAGACAGCTTCGTCGAGGAGATCTTCGGCGGCGTGGTCGAGCTCGGTGCGCCGCTCATTCATGCGCGCTTCCCCCGCGCCTATCTCGACGCCAATAGCGAGCCCTACGAACTCGATCCCGCGATGTTCGCGGACCCCCTGCCTCCGCATGTCAACACACGGTCGTTGCGCGTTGCGGGCGGGCTCGGGACCATCGCGCGCGTCGTCGCCGATTCGACGGAGATCTATCGCGCGCCGCTCGCCTATGCGGAAGCGGAGAGACGCATCCGCCAGCTCTATATGCCGTTCCACGAGGCGCTGCGCGGTCTTTTGGAAGAAGCCTATGGCATGTTCGGCTGGGCGCTTCTTGTCGACTGCCATTCGATGCCCTCGGTGGGCGGTCCGGCGGACGACGACCGCGGTGCCGACCGGCCGGACATCGTGCTGGGCGACCGCTACGGGACGTCCTGCGCCGGCGAGATCACCGAAGAGGCCGAGCGCCTGCTGAAAAAGCTCGGCTATAGCGTCGTTCGCAACAATCCCTATGCCGGCGGCTTCAACACCGAGCATTACGGACGTCCGCATAACGGGCTTCATGCCCTGCAGATCGAGATCAACCGGGCGCTTTATATGGATGAGGCGCGCTTCGAGCACGGGCCGGGCTTCGAGAAGCTCCGCGCCGATATGGCCGCCTTCGCGGCGGGGCTCGCAGGCTTCGACTGTCGTTCCTGCCCGGCAATATCCGCGGCGCAGCCGAATAGATCCGGTCCGCCCCC
>CAISYL010000269.1 GCA_903889655.1 uncultured Alphaproteobacteria bacterium
GAGCTTGGAGGCGGGCGTCGCCACCTTGCTCTTGCCGCGGAGCTGCGCGTTCCGGATGCGGGTGATCATATCACCCAGTGGATCAGTCATCGTCATGCGCGTCTCCTACCAGCTCGACTTGACCATGCCGGGGATCTGCCCGCGGGACGCAAGGTCCCGGAGGGCGATACGCGACATGCGCAGCTTGCGGTAATAGGACCGGCTACGGCCCGTGAGCTCGCAGCGGTTGTGAATACGGGTCTTGGACGAGTTACGCGGCAGCTCGTTGAGCTTCAGCTGCGCATTGAAACGCTCATCCACGGAAATCGACTGGTCGACCGTCATGGCCTTCAGCTTCGCCCGCTTGTTCGCGAACTTCGCTGCCAGTTTCCGCCGCTTCTGGTCTCTATTAATGGCGCTCTTCTTAGCCATCCAAACCTCCGTCGGGTCCACGTCCGTCGCAGACCACAGAAAATCTTACTTTGCGAAAGGGAAGTTGAAGGCGCGCAGCAATTCGCGCGCTTCGTCATCCGTTTGCGCCGTCGTGCAGACGATGATGTCCATGCCCCAGACCTGATCGACCTTGTCGTAGTCGATTTCCGGGAAAATGATGTGCTCTTTCAGACCCATGGCGTAGTTGCCACGGCCGTCGAAGCTTTTCGCGTTGAGGCCGCGGAAGTCGCGGACGCGCGGGAGCGCGATCGTGACCAGGCGGTCGAGGAACTCGTACATGCGATCCTTGCGCAGCGTGACCTTCACGCCGATCGGCATGTTCTCGCGGACCTTGAAGGTCGCGATGGAGGTCTTCGCCTTGGTGATGACCGGCTTTTGGCCGGCGATCGCCTGCAAATCCTCGAACGCGCTCTTGATCTTCTTGCTGTCGGCAACCGCTTCGCCGACGCCCATGTTGAGCACGATCTTGTCGAGCTGCGGCACCTGCATGGCGTTCGCATACTTGAACTGCTCACGAAGCGCCGGGCGAATCTTCGCCAGATACTCCGACTTGAGCCGCGGAATGTATTGAGCTTCAGCCATCGATCGTTTCTCCCGACGCCTTGGCCACGCGAACCTTGCGGCCATCTTCAAGCGTCTTGAATCCAACACGCGTCGGCTTGCCGGTCTTGGGATCCTCGATCGCGAGGTTCGAAAGATCGATCGACGCTTCGCGCGACACGATACCGCCGGTCGTCGTCTGCGACGGCTTCGTATGACGCTTCACCAAATTGACGCCCTGGACGAGCGCCCGATTTTCCTTCGGCAGGACGGCGAGAACAGCGCCCTTCTTGCCTTTGTCCTTGCCGGCCAGAACGACGACCTTGTCGCCCTTTTTAATCTTCGCAGCCATCAAAGCACCTCCGGCGCGAGCGAAACGATCTTCATGTGGTTCTTGGCCCTGAGCTCACGGGTGACCGGCCCGAAAATACGCGTACCGATCGGCTCGCCCTGGTTGTTGATGAGCACGGCGGCGTTGCGGTCAAAACGGATCACGCTGCCGTCGGCGCGACGAATGTCTTTCGCGGTACGAACCACGACAGCCTTCATCACCTCGCCCTTCTTCACCTTGCCGCGCGGGATCGCTTCCTTGATGCTGACGACGATGATGTCGCCAACGGAAGCGTACTTCCGCTTGGAGCCGCCCAGAACCTTGATGCACATGACGCGGCGCGCACCAGAGTTGTCGGCGACGTCGAGGTTCGTCTCTTGCTGAATCATGACTTCATCCGCCTTGCTCGGAAGAGCCTGTTCCCGTCAACGGGGATCAGGCTTCGTCCGTAAATACTTCCCATTTCTTCAGCTTCGAGATCGGCCGGCACTCGCGGATCTTCACGATATCGCCAACCTTCACCGAGTTGCTCTCGTCATGCGCGTGGTACTTCTTCGTCCGGCGCACAATCTTGCGCAGTGCCGGATCGCTGAAGCGACGCTCGACGTCGACCACCACGGTCTTGTTGTTCTTGTCGCTGACCACGACACCTTGCAGAATTCTCTTCGGCATTTCTAAATCCTCAGCCCTTGACCGGGGCGGTAACGCGCTGGCGCTGGATCGTCCTGATGCGCGCGATATCGCGGCGCACCTGCTTCTGACGAGACGTCTTCTCCAGCTGTCCGCTCGCGCCCTGGAAGCGCAGGTTGAACTGCTCCTTCTTCAGCTTCAGGAGCTGGTCCTGGAGCTGGTCCGGCGTCAAATCTCTCACTTCGCTGGCCTTCATGGCCTTACCCTTTCGTTTGACCGCGCCTCAGCGGGATCGATCCGCTCTTTACGCGTGCTCGCCGGGACGAGCCACGAACCTTGTCTTGATCGGCAGTTTCGCCGCACCGAGACGAAGCGCTTCTTCGGCAACCGCCATCGGAACGCCGTCGAGCTCGAACATGATCCGGCCCGGCTTGACGCGGGCCGCCCAGAATTCCGGCGTGCCCTTACCCTTACCCATTCGAACTTCGGTCGGCTTCTTCGAAACCGGCACGTCCGGGAAAATCCGGATCCACACGCGACCCGCGCGCTTCATGTGGCGGGTGATCGCGCGGCGAGCCGCCTCGATCTGCCGCGCCGTCACGCGAGCGGGCTCCTGGGCCTTGAGGCCGAAGGCCCCAAAGTCGAGGTTCGTGCCACCCTTGGCATTGCCATGGATGCGGCCCTTGTGAGCCTTGCGGAACTTAGTGCGCTTCGGTTGCAACATGATCGAAACTCTCGCTCAATTCTCTTTGCGCTTAGGCGCGATCTTCACGGCGGGGGCGCGACGAGCCGCCCGTATCGCCGCTGCCCTCGAGCGCACGGCGCTCGGAGGCCATCGGGTCGTGCTCAAGGATCTCGCCCTTGAAGATCCAGACCTTGACGCCGCAGGTGCCATAGGCCGTCTTCGCCGTCGCAACGCCGTAGTCGATGTCGGCGCGCAGCGTATGAAGCGGAACGCGGCCTTCGCGGTACCATTCGGTGCGCGCGATTTCAGCACCGCCGAGACGACCGCCGCAGTTGATGCGGATACCGCCGGCGCCAAGACGCATGGCCGACTGCACGGCCCGCTTCATCGCGCGGCGGAACGCGACGCGGCGCTCCAGCTGCTGGGCGATGTTCTCCGCGACCAGCGTCGCGTCGATCTCGGGCTTGCGGACTTCGACGATGTTCAGATGCACTTCGGACGCGGTGATCTTGCCGATGTCCTTGCGCAGCTTCTCGATGTCGGCGCCCTTCTTGCCGATGACGACGCCGGGGCGCGCGGTGTGGATCGTCACACGGCACTTCTTGTGCGGGCGCTCGATCACGATCTTGGAGATGCCGGCCTGCTTCAGCGTCTTGCCGAGGAAGTCACGGATCTTGATGTCTTCGTGCAGCAGCTTGCCGTACTCGTGGCGACCCGCGAACCAGCGCGAATCCCAGGTGCGGTTGATGCCAAGCCGCAGTCCGATCGGATTGACTTTCTGACCCATCAGGCCTGCTCCTCGACTTGCCGTACGACAATGGTGATCTGGCTGAACGGCTTTTCAATCCGGCCAACGCGACCGCGCGCACGCGCGTGCCAGCGCTTCATCACCAGGTTCTTGCCCACAAAGGCTTCGGCGACGACGAGATCGTCGACGTCGAGGCTGTGGTTGTTCTCGGCGTTCGCAATCGCGCTCTGCAGCACCTTCTTGACGTCGCGCGCAACGCGCTTGTTCGAGAAGGTGAGATCGGCGAGCGCGCTGTCAGCCTTCTTGCCGCGGATCAGCTGCGCGACCAGATTGAGCTTTTGCGGGCTCACGCGGATCATGCGGCCGACGGCCTTGGCTTCGTTGTCGGCGAGCGCCCGCTTGTTTGCTGGTTTGCCCATGACTTAAGCCTTCTTCGCTTTCTTGTCAGCCGAGTGGCTGAAGAACGTCCGCGTCGGCGCGAATTCGCCGAGCTTGTGTCCAACCATGTCCTCGTTGACCAGCACTGGAATGTGCTTCTTGCCGTTGTGGACGGCAAAGGTCAGGCCAACGAACTGCGGCAGGATCGTGGAGCGACGGCTCCAGGTCTTGATCACATCTTTGCGGGCCGACGTACGCGAGGCTTCTGCCTTCTTGAGAAGGTAGCCATCGACGAAGGGGCCTTTTTTTACGGAACGTGCCATGTCGAGCTACCTCAACCCTTCTTCTTGTGACGGCTGCGGACGATGTACTTATCGGTCGCCTTGTTCTGCCGCGTCTTCTTGCCCTTGGTCGGCTTGCCCCACGGAGTGACCGGGTGGCGGCCGCCCGAGGTGCGGCCTTCGCCGCCGCCGTGCGGATGGTCGACCGGGTTCATGGCGACGCCGCGAACCGTCGGACGCTTGCCGAGCCAGCGATTACGGCCGGCCTTGGCGATCGTGATGTTGCCGTGGTCCGGGTTCGACACGGCGCCGATCGACGCCATGCACTCGCCGCGAACCATGCGCTGCTCGCCCGACGACAGACGCAGGAGCGCGTAACCCTGATCGCGACCGATGAGCTGCACATAGGTGCCGGCCGAACGGGCGATCTGACCGCCCTTGCCCGGCTTCAGCTCCACATTGTGGACGATGGTGCCGACGGGGATCGACGAAAGCGGCATCGCATTGCCCGGCTTCACGTCGACGCGCTCGCCTGCGACGACCGAGTCGCCAACGGCAAGGCGCTGCGGCGCCAGAATGTAGGCCAGCTCGCCATCCGCGTATTTGATCAACGCGATGAACGACGTGCGGTTCGGATCGTATTCGAGCCGCTCGACGGTCGCCGGCTGATCGAACTTGCGACGCTTGAAGTCGATGATGCGGTAGCTGCGCTTGTGCCCGCCGCCGCGATCGAACGAGGTGATGCGGCCGTGGTTGTTGCGGCCACCCGACTTCGTCAGACCATGCGTGAGGCCCTTCACCGGCTTGCCCTTGTAGAGCGCCGACCGGTCGACCAGCACAAGGCCGCGCTGCGCGGGGCTTGTCGGTTTATATTTTTTCAGTGCCATCGGTACGTGCTCTCTTTAGAGACCAGTCGTCACGTCGATCGAGTAGCCCTCTTCGAGGGTCACGATCGCTTTCTTGAAATCGCTCTGCTTGCCGGCGATGCCGCGGAAGCGCTTCGTCTTGCCCTTGCGAAGGAGGGTATTGACCGCCTTCACCTTGACGCCGAACAGCTTCTCGACGGCTTCCTTCACCTGCGGCTTCGTCGCGGTCCGGGCCACCTTGAAGATGACCTGGTTCCACTCGGAGGCCATCGTCGCCTTTTCGGTAATGACCGGCGAAACGATGATGTCGTAAATGCGCTCGTTCATGCTCATTTGAAGCGAGCCTCCAAGCTCTCAACGGCGGCCTTGGTCAGCACGAGCTTCTCGCGGCGCAGAATGTCGTAAACGTTGATGCCCTGCACCGGCAGCACATCTACATTCGGGATGTTGCGCGCGGCGAGCGCGAAGTTCTCATTGACCTCGGCGCCGTCGATGAACAGCACCGACTTCAGACCGAGCTTCGCGAAGGCATCCTTGAGCGCCTTGGTCTTGGGCGCATCGACCTTCGTGTCCTCGAGAATGACGAGGTTCGAGCTCTTCACCTTGGACGACAGGGCGTGGCGCAGCGCGAGCGCGCGCACCTTCTTCGGCAGATCGATCGCATGGCTGCGAACGACCGGACCGAAAGCCTTGCCGCCGCCGCGGAACTGCGGCGCCTTGCGATCGCCGTGGCGGGCGCCGCCAGAACCCTTCTGCTTCACGAACTTCTTGCCCGTGAGCGAGATTTCCGAACGGCCCTTCGTCTTGTGCGTTCCAGCCTGACGCTTGGCGAGCTGATAGTTCACCATGCGATGCAGAAGATCCTGGCGCGGCTCGAGCCCGAACACGTTGTCGGAAAGTTCGACCGTGCCGGCGGCCTTCGCCGCGAGAGTGGTTACATCGGCCTTCATTACGCACCTTCCTTCTGGGCAGCGGCCTCGCCACCGGCGCGACGGAACGCGCCAGGGGTCGGAACGCCGTCCGGCAGCTTCGTCTTCACGGCGTCGCGCACCAGAACCCAGCCGCCCTTGGAGCCGGGGACCGCGCCCTTGACCATGATCAGGCCACGCTCGACATCCGTGCGGACGACCTGCAGGTTCTGCGTGGTCACGCGCTCGGCGCCCATGTGGCCGGCCATCTTCTTACCCTTGTACACCTTGCCCGGATCCTGACGCTGACCGGTCGAACCGTGGCTACGATGGCTGACGGACACACCGTGCGTCGCGCGAAGACCACCGAAGTTGTGGCGCTTCATGACACCGGCGAAACCTTTACCGATCGAGGTGCCGCTGACATCGACATACTGACCTTCGACGAAATGATCCGCCGTGATCTCGACGCCGACATCGAGCATGTTTTCCGGGCTCACGCGGAACTCGACGAGTTCGAGCTTCGGCTCGACCTCGGCCCGCGAGAACTGCCCGCGTTGAGCGCGCGCGACGTTCTTCACCTTGGCCAGGCCGGTGCCGAGCTGCACCGCGGTGTAGCCGTTCTTTTCTTCCGTGCGCTGACTCACGACCTGAACCTTGTCGAGCTTCAACACGGTGACCGGTACATGACGCCCGTCTTCCAAGAACAGACGGGTCATTCCGACCTTTTTGACAATCACTCCGGAACGCATGGTCCCATTCCTCGTTCTAATCGGCGGTCAGGCTTAAAGGCCCGATGCTTTCAGCTCAGAGCTTGATCTCGACGTCCACACCGGCAGCAAGGTCGAGCTTCATCAGCGCATCGACCGTCTGGGGCGTGGGATCAACGATGTCGAGCACACGCTTGTGCGTCCGAATTTCGAATTGCTCGCGGCTCTTCTTATCGATATGCGGGCCGCGCAGCACGGTGAACTTCTCAAACCGCGTCGGCAGCGGGATCGGACCCAGAACCTGAGCTCCGGTGCGCTTCGCCGTGTTGACGATTTCGCGGGTCGATACGTCGAGCACGCGGTGATCGAAGCCTTTCAACCGGATGCGAATTTTCTGCCTTTGCATTTCTCGTCCTCGTGCCTTGTCGGCCGAATTAAGCGGGGCGCGGGTCGTCCGCGCCCCGTAACTATTACTTCAACACTTTCGAGACGACGCCGGCGCCGACGGTACGGCCGCCTTCACGGATGGCGAAGCGGAGCTTCTCTTCCATCGCGATCGGCGCGATCAGCGTCACGTTCATCTTCACGTTGTCGCCCGGCATCACCATCTCGACGCCCGACGGAAGCGTCACCACGCCCGTCACGTCCGTCGTGCGGAAGTAGAACTGCGGACGGTAGTTCGTGAAGAACGGCGTATGACGGCCGCCCTCTTCCTTCGTCAGAATGTAGGCCTCGGCTTCGAACTCGGTGTGCGGCGTGATCGAACCCGGCGCGCAGAGAACCTGGCCGCGCTCCACTTCCTCGCGCTTCGTACCGCGCAGAAGAAC
>CAISYL010000270.1 GCA_903889655.1 uncultured Alphaproteobacteria bacterium
CTCGCCGCCTTCGAAACCGAAATCGGCTATCACAGCCGCCACGAACGCGCCGGCTCGCCCTATCACTATTTCGAAACGCCGCTTGCTCTCGCGGCCTGGGCCGACGTTCTGGTGCTCGCCCACCGCGCAGACGAGAGCAACCGTCACATGGTCAATGCGGAACTCATCGAGGCTCTCGGGCCTCACGGCCACATCGTCAATATCACGCGCGGCTCGGCTATCGATGAAGACGCCCTTATTGCGGCATTGACGAGCGGCCGCCTTGCTGGCGCCGGGC
The DNA here is from genome assembly GCA_903889655.1 of uncultured Alphaproteobacteria bacterium. Classification (GTDB taxonomy): domain Bacteria; phylum Pseudomonadota; class Alphaproteobacteria; order Parvibaculales; family Parvibaculaceae; genus Parvibaculum. The sequence goes on from CAISYL010000270.1 coordinate 278, forward strand.
TCGACGTTTTCGAGGGCGAACCGGACGATATCCGGGCCGATCTTCGCGCGTTGTCCAATGTGGTCCTGACGCCGCATATCGGCGGCGGCAGCATCGAGGCCCTGCAAGCAATGCTGGCCACCGTCATCGCCAATCTTGATGCATTTTTCGAGGGCAAGCCGCTGCCCAACCCGGTGACGGCCTGATCACGCAGCTTCTCCGTAGCGACAGACCCTCGTTTTATGAAAGACTGGCGGCGGGAAAGCGCTGGGAGGCAGGGGAAATGACGCGACGTAATCTGCAGGATGCGGCGGAATCAAAGCGGTCTTCATGATGGCCGTGCGGCATTCGAGCGATCGCGAGGGGGCACTCGAAGGATTACGCGGCATTGCCGCGCTCAGCGTGCTTCTCATGCATCTGGCGATCACCTTCATCGGATCGCATCCGGACCCCTTTTGGCCGGCCCGACTTCTCATGATCCTCGATCGCACACCCGTATCGCTCATCTGGTCCGGTAATCAGGCCGTCCTGCTCTTCTTCGCCCTGTCGGGATTCGTTCTTCACAGAATGATCGCGAGCAATCCCCGTCCCTATCGCTCCTACGTTCTCCGGCGGATTTTTCGCCTTTGGCCCCCTTACGTCGCAGCTCTCTTTTGCGGGATTGCGCTCGTGTACGTGGTCGGCGCGGGCCGCATCGACGACGGTGCTCCCTGGACCAATGAATTCCTCCGCAGCCAGCTAACGAGGGGGGAAATCCTCACGCGGCTCGCGATGGTCGGCAGCTTTGACCCCACGAAGATCAACCCGGTCGTCTGGTCGCTCGTTCACGAGATGAGAATGTCGCTCGTCCTGCCCGCGATCTATATCGCGATGCGGAAATTCAGGGTGCTTCCGGTGCTCGCGGTCAGCATTCTGATTTCGATCGCCACCCTGATGACGTTCAGATCGCTCGGAAGACCGATCGGTGCGCTCAGCCTCGCCAATACGCTTGTGCTGCAGGTCCATTTCATCGTCGGAGTTGCGATCGCGCATTCGAAGGCGAGGATCATGGCCTTCTATGGGCGTCTTCCATCGTCCGCCCGGTGGGGGGCCGGCCTGGCGGCGCTGATCCTTTATTCAAACTGCCTGCCGGTCGTCGGGCGCGTCAACATTCTCGGCATGGTCGACGACAGCCCGTTGCAGTACTTCGGTACGGCCGGTGTTCTGCTCGGTGCCGCATGGATCATCGTCGCCGCAATTTCGTCGCCGCGGTTGAAGGCGGTTCTTGAAACGCGACCGCTTCTGGCTTTGGGGCGAATTTCATACAGCCTCTATCTGTTCCATTTCATGGTGCTGCTTGCGGTCACACGCGCGCTCGGCACGACGCTTTCCAGTTTCAACGTCACGATGGTCGCCTTTGCGCTGAGCCTCGTAGCTGCTTTTGTCGCCAACAGGCTGATCGAAGAGCCCTCAAATCGCCTCGGAAAGACGCTGACGGAACCCCGGCCCCACTTGCCGGTCGCGGGGACTGCGGCCGTCGCCGAACAGGCCCCCACATAAAAATAGACTACGGTCTATTTTTACTAGCCAATCCCCTCCCGACCCGCCTATAGTGCCTCTCAACAGCAATTCTGTGGGAGGAATTACCATGCACGATCTCATCATTCGCGGCGGCAAGGTGGTCGATGGAACGGGCGCACCGGCGCGGGTCGCCGATGTCGCAATCGACAATGGCGTCATCACGCAGGTCGGCGATGTCGCCGGCACCGCCAGGCGCGAAATCGATGCCTCGGGGCTTCTCGTCACGCCCGGCTTTGTCGACATCCATACGCATTATGACGGCCAGGTCACCTGGGACGCCTATCTCTCGCCCTCCTGCTGGCACGGCGTGACGACAGTCGTCATGGGCAATTGCGGCGTCGGCTTCGCACCCGTCCGCGCCGACAAGCGCGACTGGCTGATCGAGCTGATGGAAGGCGTCGAGGATATTCCGGGCTCGGCGCTTGCGGAAGGCATCAAGTGGAACTGGGAGAGCTTCCCGGAATATCTCGACAGCCTCGAAAAGCAGGCGCGAGTGCTCGACGTTGCAACGCAGGTGCCGCACGGATCCGTGCGCGCTTATGTGATGGGCGAACGCGGCGCGCGTAACGAGGCTGCGACGCCGGAAGACGTCGAGGCGATGGCGAAGATCGTCCGTGAAGGCGTCGAAGCCGGCGCGCTTGGCTTTTCGACCTCGCGCACCATGTTGCATCTCTCGAAGGACGGAGAACCCGTTCCCGGCACATTCGCCAACAAGGCCGAACTGATGGGCATCGGCCGCGCGCTGGGTGCCGCCGGTCATGGCGTCTTTGAAATGGCGTCGGACATGACGCCTGCCGAAGATGAATTCATGTGGATGAAGGAACTCTCCGCGGAAACCGGGCTCCCCGTCACTTACGCGCTTCTTCAGTCGCCGACGCAGCCGGACAAATGGCGCGATATGCTGGCGCTCACCGAAGATGCGCGCCGCCAGGGGGCAAATGTCACGGCGCAGATCGCCTGCCGCCCCACCGGCATGGTGCTCGGCTGGCAGAGCACTATCCATCCCTTCGTCAGCCGGCCGACTTACGCGGCCCTGGCGCGACTTCCATTCGCCGAACGTCTCGTGGAGTTGAAGAAGCCGGAAGTCCGCGCGCAGATTCTCGCCGACAAGCCCAAGGACATGGGCGTTCTCGGCATGATCATGACGCAGGGCTTCGACCGAATGTTCCGTCTCGAAACCGACGGCCGTCTCGACTACGAGCCGAGCGCCGGCGACAGCGTCGCGACGCTTGCCGCCCGGACCGGCGAGAACCCCGCCGCCGTCGTCTATGACATGCTGATGGAAAATGACGGGCGCGGGTACATCTATCTGCCGCTGCTCAACTACACGAATTTCAACTTCGACCATATTCGCGAGATGATGGAGCATCCGGCAACGGTACTGAGCCTTTCGGATGGCGGCGCACATTGCGGAGTCATCTGCGATGCGAGCTTTCCGACCTACATGCTGACGCACTGGGTCCGCGACCGCTCCCGCGGCGAGCGCCTGCCGCTCGAGCAGGTCGTGCGTATGCAGACGCATGACACGGCGCGACTCTATGGTCTCAACGATCGCGGCGTCATTGCGCCGGGCATGAAGGCCGATGTCAATGTGATCGATCTCGACGCCTTGCGCATCCTCGCGCCGGAGATGGTGTTCGATCTTCCCGCCGATGGCCGCCGCATGATCCAGCGCTCGGAGGGCTACCGCGCCACCATCGTCAATGGAGTCGTCACTTTCGAGAATGGCGAAGCGACGGGCGAGCTTCCGGGCAAGCTGGTTCGCGGCGTCCAGCAGGCGCCCGCGGCAAGGGTCGCCGCCGAGTAATCGATAACCGCCTCGGGCGCGACCGAAAACCTCGCGCCCGAGGCAACTGCCCTTATTGACGTCTCGCCCTCCCCCGTGCAGCTTGTGGCCCCAAAGCCCAAGCACGGAAGCGAATGTGAACGACCAGACGCAATTGCCGGTCAACGTCATCGAGCGGCGCAAGCAAATTCTCAACCTGATCCAGACCGGCAAGAGAGGCCAGGCGGAGACGCAAGCGCGCGCCTTTCTCGCCGAACGGCCGGACGACGCCGAGACGATGTCGATGCTTGCCGCCGTGCTCACCGATCGCGGCGACTTCGGCGGCGCCGAACCGCTGTTGCGCCGGGCGCTGGAGCTCGCGCCACATTCGCCCGTTCCCTGGGTCAATCTCGGCCGCGTCTTGCAGCAGAAAGCGCTCTGGGCCGAGGCGGAAGATCATTATGCACGTGCCGCCGCCGCCTTCCCCACCCAGGCGCTCTTTCATCTGACCCATGGGCAACTCGCGCAACGCGCCGGGCGTTTCGCCGAGGCCGAGGCCGCGTTCCGTCGCGCTCTGGAGCTTGAGCCGAAAAACGCCGGTACGTTGACACTGCTCGGCATGGTCGTCCTCCGACAGGAGCGCGTCGATGAAGCTATTGAGATTTTCCACCGCGCGATCGCGCTCGATCCGAAGCTCGCCTCGGCCTATGGCAATCTCGGCAATGCCGAACAGAAGCGCGGCGACCTCGCCGCCGCCGAAGCGGCCTACGAGAAAGCGAGCATTCTCGATCCGAAAGACGGGCTGAGCTATGTGAGCCTCGGCCTCGTGAAACTCCGCCGCGGCGACGCGCGCGAAGCCGCCGACATTCTCGACCGGACGCTGGCGAAATTCGGACCAGAACGCCGCGCCGCAGCGTGGTTTCCCTATGCCCGCGCCCAGGAACTCGAGCAGATGCCGGCGGGCTTCCGTGCCGAGATGGCCCGTACCATCAGCCGCGTGACGCTGACGCCGCCGTCAGGCTTTTCGTCGCTTGCCGAGTTCAACGAGGTGCTCGCCGCCGCATTGCGAGCGGACCCCACTGTGACATGGGAGCCGGCGGGCAAGGCGACCCGCATGGGCGGACAGACGGGCCTGCTTCTCGACAATCCGCGCGAGCCTTTCCTCACCTTCGAGAAGATGCTGCGCGCCGCAATCGATACGTATTTCGATTCAGTCAAACGCGAAAAGGCCCATCCGTTCTTCGGCCATGTGCCGAAGACCTACGCGCTCGATATGTGGGGCACGCTGCTTTCGGAAGGTGGTCACCAGCATGCGCATATCCATGCGGGCGGCTGGATGAGCGGCGTCTATTACGTCGCCCTGCCGCCGACGATGGGCGCAGGCGATGCACGCGACGGCTGGATCGAATTCGGCAACCCGCCCCCTGATTTCGCGCCCTCGTTCGAGCCGCAGACACTCGCCTACGAGCCGCGCGAGGGCGACGCGTTTTTCTTTCCGTCCTATCTCTTCCATCGCACATTGCCCTTCGCCGGGAACGTGCAACGCATCAGCCTTGCTTTCGATGTAAAGCCGGTCACCTGGCGCTGATTGCGCGTCGTCAGCGCGGCCGTTTCATCGTGAAGAGTTCGTCGATCACGGCGTAGTCCTGATATCCAAGGCGCGAGATGGGTTTCATCCCCGCCGTGTCGACCATGCCGTCGTGGATGAAGCGCTCGTCGATATGCACGCCGACCACCTCGCCGAGGATCATGTCGTAGCTGTGTCGGCCGTCGCGTGAGTGGAGTTCAATCGTCCGCATATAGACGCATTCGAGATGCGCGGGCGCGCCCTTGACCCGTGGCGGTGCCACCAGATGCGAGGGCTCAGTCTGCAGCCCGGACAGCAGAAACTCGTCGACTTCCGGTCCCACCGTCGACGAACTCATGTTCATCTGCTCACGCTGCTCCCAACCTGCAAAATTGCAGACGAACTCGCCCGTCTCCTCGATGTTCCGTTGACTGTCCTTGCGGCCGGCGCTCGAAAACATCACCATATGAGGATCAGTCGAGACGGCGTTGAAGAAGCTGTAGGGCGCAAGATTGGGAATCCCGTTTCGGCTCAGCGTTGAAATCCAGCCGATGGGCCGAGGCACGATCAGTGCCTTGAACGGATCGTGGCGCAATCCGTGCTGGTTCCTTCCGGCGTCGTAAAACATGTTGCCTGCCGCTCGATCTGCTATGCTGATGACAATAAGAAAAGCCTATCACGATCGCTTCAAGGAGGGAGCCATGAACGATCAGGATGTGCAGCGCCATCTGGCCTCTGTCGAGGAACATGGCTATACGATCGTTGAAAATGCGATCGAGCCCGATCTCGTCGGTGCGCTCAATGCGGCACTGTTGCGACTTGAGCGCGAGCTCGGCGTGGAACCCGCGCGCAACGGGTTCGAAGGCCATCACACGGTTCGTATCTATAATCTGCTCGCTCGCGGCAACGTGTTCGAGCGCGTGCCTGTGCATCCGATGGTGCTGCCGATCATCGAAGGCGTGCTCGACGAAGGATGCCTTGTCTCGTCGCTTTCTTCCATTTCGATCGATCCAGGTGAAAAGGCACAGCCGATCCATGCAGACGATCAGGTGATGCCCGTTGCAAAGCCGCATGTACCCTTCGTCTGCAATTCGATGTGGGCGCTGACAGATTTCACGGAAGAGAACGGCGCGACGCGTGTCATCCCCGGCTCGCACAAGCGGGATGCCTCGCCGAATTACGGTCAGGAGTACGATAGCATCGCGGCCGAGATGCCCAAGGGCTCGGTGCTCATCTGGCATGGAAGCCTCTGGCATGGCGGTGGCGCCAACAGATCGGAAGCGCGGCGTGTCGGCATCGCGATGAACTATTGCGCCGGCTACATCCGCCAACAGGAAAACCAGCAGCTCGGCCTGCCGCTCGAAATTGTGCGGTCCTTCGAGCCGCGCCTGCAGGAGCTGTGCGGGTTCGGGACCTATCGGAGCCTCATCGGCCATATCGACAAGAAAACGCCGGCGCAGCGCCTGCTGGGTCAATCCCGCGATTTCAAATCGATCTGGGATCTCGGCTGATCAACGGAACGCGTCGAGCAGAGCGGGAAGATCGGCGATACTGTCCAGGACGGCATCGGCATGAGGCGCGAGATCGTCACGCGCACTCGTTCCCGTCAGCACACCGACGAGAAGCCCCGCCCCTGCCGCTCGGCCCATGTCGAGGTCGTGCAGATTGTCGCCGACCACGGCGACGCTCCCCGGCGATACGCCGACCGCCTCGCAGAAGGCATGGACCATGCCGGGCGCCGGCTTCGAGCCATAGCCGCTGTCATAGCCGCAATGAAATTCGAGATGTTCGGCAAGCCCGAAACGGCCGATGGTCGCGAAGGCGCCTGCGACGGTATCGTTCGTCGCGATACCGAGCCTGAGACCGCGCGCCCGCAACGTCTCGAACAGCGGCACGAGCTCGGTAACCGGCGCCGCGCTTAACGGCCCCTTCAGTGTGAACATCGCGTCGAGTTCGAGAACGAGGTCGTCGACGCGCCATTCCCGAAGATGGAGCATCCAGCTTTCGGCCAGATCCTTCGTATCGCCGGCAGCGATCACGCTGCCGGAGGCGATGCGCCGCGTCAGGGGATCGTACCCGCCCGCCGCCATGAGCCGCGGCACCAGGGCAGCTTCGCCGCGCGCGGCCATCAGAGCCGCTTCTTCGAGGATCGGGAGCCACGTCGTGTGAAAGTCGAACAGCGTACCGTCCTTGTCGAACAGGACAGCCTCAATGCGGCGCCGGCCGGAACCTCTTTCACCGTGGCTGTCCATCGGACCTTCACATTTCCCGTCTGCCGCCGAAGCGCGGTATAGTCGCACAATGCAGCGAGCCGTATCGGGGGATTTTCATGCGCGCCTTCAAAATCGTTTTCGCGATGCTGCTCATTCTGGCCAGCGTCGCCATTACCGGCCTCACCTACATCCAGAGCCACGGCGCCGGCATCTCGACCGGAATCCTGCTCATGCTGGTGATTACCGCCTATGTCTACGATCACCGCCATCATCTCTTCAGCATTGAAACGCCGGAGCTGCGCCGACGCTCCGCCGTTCAGACCGTCGCGCTCCGTCACGGGCGGCTCACCGCCATGCATCAGGATGGCGACATCAAATTGCGTTGAGCGTCAGACCTGCCGTCACGACGGCTGGCGCGGCTTCCATTCCGAACAGATGTCGGCGAGCACCGGCCTTTCGCGCTCGTCTTTCGGCATGCTCGGGCTGCCGAAATAAAGAAAGCCGGCGACGCGTTCGTTTTCGCCGAGCCCCAGCGCGCGGGCGACTGCCGCGCTGTAGGCGTACCACTCGGTGAGCCATGAGCCGACGAAGCCGAGGGCCGTGGCTGCCACCAGCATGTTCTGACAAACCGCGCCGGCCGAAAGGACCTGCTCCCATTCCGGAGCCTTCCTGCTCGGCACGATGCGCGAGATGACAGCGACGACGAGCGGCGCCTGCAACAACCGCTCCTCCTCGATCTTCAGCCGGTCCTCATCGGCACGCGGCTCTTCGACCTTGTAGATGTCGCGCAGCGCCTTGCCGAAGTCACGTCGCGCCTCCCCCTTGAAAAGGATGAAGCGCCACGGCGCCAGCTTGCCGTGGTCCGGCACGCGCGCACCGGCGCGCAGGATGATCTCCAAATCGGCATCGTCCGGCCCCGGCTCCATCATGGCGAAGGGTTTGACCGAGCGGCGGGTGAGCAGCAGATCGATGGTTTCCTGGGAACGGGACAAGAGACTTCCTTCCGGCGGGGGGACGAGACCGGAAACGTAAGCACCGGCCTTTACAGACGCAAGGGCGGCCCGCAACATCATGCCCGGGCGCATAGAGGGGGCATTCCGTGAAACCGTCGCGGTTGATCGGGACATTCGGCATTCTGTTGTCGATCGGGGTGGGGGCACATTCGTCCGCGCATGCCGGCGCATGGCCGATGCCGGAGAACCGCCTCCTCGTCATCGCGCCCTTCACCGCGACGAAGGCCGATGAGGCCTATAATGCTCGTGGCAAGGCGCAGCCGCATAACGCCTATCGCAAGAAGGAACTCGCGCCCTATCTGGAATACGGCCTGACGAAAAGTCTCACGCTGGTTTCGTCACTGGCTTTCACGAGCGACGAAACCAATTATTTCGGAACGAAATTCATCCAGCGTTCGATTTCGCGGATCGAGACCGGTGGCCGCCTCGATCTCGGAGAGTGGCGGGACGCGCGCTATGCCTTGCAGGCGCTCGCGATCTTTCACGGATCGACGACGGGCGACGATCCTTTCAGTTCGCGGCGCGGCGATGTCGATGGCGAGCTGGGCCTCTGCACCGGACAGAACTTCACCTTTTGGGGCCTGAAAGGCTTCTCCGACACCTACAGCGCCTATCGCTTTCATCCGGCCGGTCGGCCCGGCGAGATCAAACTCGATGTCACCATCGGGTTCAGGCCGCTCGCACAGACAATGCTCCTCGTCAAGAACGAGAGTTTCGCATCGATCGGCAGGACCGGGAACGACAGCGGCATTCAACGCGTCGCCGCGACCAAGCTCGGCCTTTCGGTCGTGCAGGAGATCGAGCCGCCGGTCTCGCTGGAGCTCGGCTACATGCAGACGGTCGCCGGGCAGAACATCGTGCGCGAGCGCGCCTTGACGCTGGCGCTCTGGTACCGGTTCTGAGGTTCAGCGCTTCAGGGTCTGCGTCGGCGGCGATGCAGATGCGGATTTCTCCCCTACCGCTCTTTCGAGCAAGGCCAGCACGTCGATGTCCGGCGGCACATCCTGTCCGCTTCCGGCGACATGCGCATCGAGCTCCTCAAGCGAGAAACCCATCTTCGCGTCGTAAGTCCGCTCGGTCTGGTTGCGCAGCCGCTGCTCTGCGGCATACCAGGAGCGCTTGACGTCATTGTCGGGACAGGTTGCGAGTTCCTGCCCTTCCGCGCCCCAGCGTCGCTCGGGACACTGATAGGGATCGAAGGAGAAATCGAAGAGCCGCTTACGTGCCTCCTCGAAGCTCATCTGGCGCTGGCTTCCGTCGCTCGCGGTCCATGCGACCGTGCAAGCGCCGGCCTCCTCGCGATAGGTGGCAGCGATGTCGCCTGCGAGGTTCGCGCCCGCATAGGCGATGCTCTTGCTCCCCGCCTTCTGCATCGCGAGAAATTTCGCGATCTGGTCCTTCAACTCCTGAAACGAGACCTTGAGCCGCGCATCGCGCGAGGGTGTCGAATAGGTCTCCCAGTCGCCGGACGTGCCGTAGATATTTTCCGGCAAGCGCGACGGCTGCTGTTGCGTATTGAGCCCGGCCTTTACCGCAACGTCGACCGCCATGCCGCGATAATGCAGATCGTCGCAAAGGCCGCGCACCATGCTGCGCGTCTCGGCGAGCGGATCGTAGACGATGTCATGGCCGGCAACGGCACGGCGGACATAATCGTAATAGTCCAGCACTTCGCCATTGTAGATGAAAAGCCCCGACTGCCAGCTGTCGCTATGCGTTGTGCCGAAGAACTGCTCGTCCGACCAGTCGGAGAGCTTGTCGTCGCTCGCCGCCACGACATGCCCTCCGATATAGGAACCATCCCGTCCTTGCGTCGCGCCCGCCAGCGTCAGCGGGCGCCAATTCTTGAAGCCTGCACCCATCGGCGCAGAGGCGCGCACGAAACGCCGGCCGTAATTGCCGCGCGTCACCGTGTTATCCGGATGGCTATCGATGAAACGGATGCGACCCTCGTTATCGACGTCGTAGACGACCGCAACGTGGCCGTTCGGATCGTAGATATTCGTTCCCGGACGGATCGAACCCGGCGCGATCTTTACCGGATAGAAATCGAAGAGTTCGCCTTCAGCGGATTTCGGCGCAAAGCGATACATCGCGCTCGAAATAACGTTCGAGATATTCACGAGAACATATTGCGCATTCGGCCAATGTCCTTCTGAGGGCGTGACGACGTCGGTGCGCTGGAAGGCATAATTGCCGTAGCGCGAATAGCGAAGATCGTTCGAATTGCCGACGGCGGCGACGCCGCTGACAAAGGAAAACGGCAGCCCGTTCTTCCAGGCAAAATAAGCCCTGAGCACATAGGGCAGGTCCGCGCAATCGGCAAAGAAACTCGCTTCGAGACCGTCGCTGGCGCGATAGATATTGGCGGAGCTCTTCAGGCAGGCGTCGACCGTGCGGCAATCGCTGAGGCCGAGCGCGCGGACGAACTCGCCATAGGCGCGCTCGTCGCTTGCACTCCATTCGGGTTTGGTGATGCGCCATTGAAGCCCGGCAGGCGCGGGCACCGCGTCCGCATTCATCGCGTCCAGACCGCTGACGACGGGCGCCATAGTTGCAGGGCCGTCGACGGGCGCCATTGCGGCAGCCTCACCCGCGGCTGCATTGTCCGACCAGAGACAGAACGCAACTGCAACAGCAAGCCAGCGCAACCACATCCCTCATTCCCCCAAACCCGCGCGAATGCCGGCGAGTTAATCACACTCACCTGTGGCAAGTCCGGCACGGGATATGGTTTTCAGTCGTCCGATGCTTCGTCGGGCACAGTCTTCAGGTCCGTGTCGAGTGTCGCTCCGTTCGGCAGCGTCGCCGCGAAATCCTTCAGGGCGGTCTCGGCCTTCGGACGGAGCGCCGGATCGAGGAGATAAAAGCTGACCGTGTCCGACGCCGGGGTGATCTGTTCACTTTCCATATGGAGACGCGCCAGTTCCGTCCATGACGGTGGCAGGAAGCCCTTGAACCATTCCTTGTAGATCATGGCCAGGCCCACATGCCGGCTGGACACCGCCTGTTCCATCCACTTCGTGTCCTTGCGGGCAAAGGCGCGGCGTGCATCGTCGAGGCCGAGACCGCGGAGATCGAGGACGTAATCCGGATTGCGATAAGCAACCCAGCCGAGATCGTTGACCGCGACGGGCGCACGCCAGAAGTCGACCGCGAAACGATGCATCTGATATTGCTGCTCGAAAATGTTTCGCGCCGCCATCGGCGTTTGCGAGATCGCAATTCCATAGAAGCTTGCGAAGAGGATGAGCGACACAAACCCGCCCACCCACGTCCATTTGACCTTGCCAGTAAGGGACGCGCCGTTGACCGCGAGACCGGAAAACAGCGCATAGCCGAGGCAGGCGAGCAGCACGGCGACCGCATAGGGCTCGTAGCGGAAGAACCAGCCCGACCGGAAGGCGACGATATGAACCGCCAGCACGGCCAGGCCGAAGAAGCCAAGCTTCAGGCGGCTCTCATGCTCGCTTTCCTGCCGGCGCCGATAAATGACGGCGCCGCTTAAAGCCGCCACGATCAACATCACGACATGGACCGTCGACATGTTTTCGGCAAGATGCGACAGCAGCGATCGCGCAATGGCTGCAATGCCGACATCCTGCGCTACGGTCGACGCCGAGTCCGATTTGGCGAGCACCGAGCTCGGCAGGAACGGCAGTCCGAGACCATGTAGAAAAAACGAGAAGCCGGCATAGAAGATCGCGACCAGCGCGACGAGCAATGCCGCCTGCCGCCATCTGCCCGACCAGATCAGCACCAGCGCGGCGGCGCCGGCGACCGCACCGCCCTCATAGCGAAGCAGCGCGCCGGCGAGCGCCACGGGGATCAGAAACCTGGGTGTCGGGTTGCCTTCGGCGACGTCCACAATCGCCGACGTCACGGCCAGCGTACAAAAAACGTGGAGCGTGTGTTCCATGCCGGTGAAGGGCAAGGCGACGCCATTGACGGCGAGCGTTGCGAGGAGCGCGCCGATATTCGTTTCCCAATTGTCGCCCTCGAAACCGAAGCGGACGAACAATTGCCGCCAGACGGCCAGAATGCCGATACTCGCCGCGAGGTTGAGAGCCAGCGCTTCCCAATCACCGAGACCGATCGCGGCGAAGGGTAAAAGAAGAAACGGATAAAGAATAGAAGACGCTGGCGACGCGTATTCGGCCGGATTTATGCCGTAGACGCCATGCGCGATGTTTTCCGCCAGCGCCAGATGGATATAGGGATCGTCCAGGGTGAAGAAGACCGGATGTCCCGTCCGGATGAAGATAGCAGCGACTTCTCCGAGCAGAAAAAGGCCGAGCACGCCATAGGCAGCCATTGCCGCCGGTCGTCTCCCGGTCATTCTCCATGCCCCTTTATTCGTCCCGTTACCGTCAGAATGAGCACGGCTGCCGGTATGGCTGTCAACCCGTCCTGCCGGCAAGGCTTATAGCGCCCTTAATTTAAGTATTGTCTTATTTAAGTATATGCGACATTATGATCGCATGGAAAGCTTTGCAGCCCTTGCCGACCCTACGCGGCGGCACATTGTCGAAATGCTGAGCGAGGGCGAGCTCTCGGCCGGCGAAATCTCACGCCGCTTCGAGATAAGCGCACCGGCCGTCTCGCAGC
>CAISYL010000271.1 GCA_903889655.1 uncultured Alphaproteobacteria bacterium
ACCGCCTCGCCGACGCTTCCTTCATCATCGAGCGGCAGAAGCTCGAAAAGACGCTTGCCGACGGCGTCCCGACGTTCGCCGCGTGTGACCTTGAGATGGATATCCGTCGCCGCCAGTATGGTGAAATGTCCATCGGCGCTCAACAGCAGATAGGCATCCGGCAGTGCGTTGAAGACGGCGCCAAAATCCACATCCATTTACGGGTTTCCGTCGAGGGAAATTCTTCTGTCAGGCTTTTGATCCGGGCCCGACAGCATGGCATTTTTCCAGCCGACGCAGCAAGTTTCCGGCGCTCAGCTCACCCGCGCGGCCATTTCTTTGGCCAGCCGGGCACTTTCGGCTATGCCACGATCCTCGGGATAATAAATCGAGGTATCAGCGATCTGGAGGCCACGAATGGCGGAGACGACAGGCGGTACCGTATCGAGGAAGCCCGGCGGACAGATCGGCTGCGAATAACGCAGACGGCCGACCGCCGAACTTTTCCGATCCGCGTCGGTCAGGTCCGGATTGATGAGTTTCAAATAGCCGAAGGATTCCGCGATGAATGCCTCGTCCGACCGCCCGAAGGATGGGTTGGTTATCGGCATATAATAGGGAACGTAGACGATTGTATCGCTCCCCACGTCACGCAGACGCGAGAATTCGATGATGCCCGGCACATCGATGCGGTCGTCATTGACGTTGAGCCAGAAATTTCCGCTGACGGACCTGCGAAGTTTGTGGACGACACAGACGACACCGATGTTCTTTACCGCTGCATAGCGAACCTTGTCGGGCTCGGGCAAGGCCGGGATCATTTTCGGCACCAGCGGCAGAGGTACGGTCGAGATCACGGCGTCGACCGGGTGATCCTCGCCACCGACGATCACTGCGGCAACCGCCCCACCCTCGATCCGTACCTCTTCGACCGGCGACGACAGGTGAATGCGCCCGCCCATATCCCGGATGCGCTCGCAGAGCCGGTCGACAAGCACTTCCGATCCGCCGTCTATGCAGCCCAGTTCCTCCGTGAAGATGTTCCGGCGCGACGTCCCCACACGTTTGATGCGCGTCCATATCCAGGCGGCGGAGATGTCATGGGAGAACTCGTAGAACTTCAGCGAGAAGAGTTTGTCCCAGAGGACCCTCCAGCCCTCTTCGCCGCACCAGGCCTTCAACCAGTCATCCGCGTGAAGACGGTCGAGCTTCGACCAGTCGCTTCTCTTGGTCGACAGGAAGGCGAGCAGACCGTACCGGATCTTCGATATGAGGCTCAGGTGGGGAAAGAACAGCAGCGACAGGGGATCGCCCCACCGATAAAGCTTGCCGCCATAGAAATAGCCCATCCGCGTCACGCGCCAGCGCAACCGATCGCCGAGACCGAGTTCTTCGAGCAGCGCAAAGGTCGGTGCATCCGACTTGCAGATGAAATGGTAGTAGCGTTCGATGGAAAGACCGTCGAAATCGAAGTGCGCGGCCATGCCGCCCGCCGTCGCGCCCGCCTCGTAGACGTCGACGTCGTGCCCCGCCTTTGCAAGGTGATACGCCGCCGCAAGTCCCATTGCACCGGCGCCGACCACGGCAACCCTGGACATCACCCCTCCTTCGACCCTTAAAAATCCAGCACCACGTCGGCATATCTGCCATCGCGGAATGTTTCCCTCGCCGCTTCCGAAAAGGGCGTCGCGGGCACACCAAAAATATCCCACCACGGGATCAGCAGAAATTCATCCGGCGTCACGAGCGCGGCAAGCTGCATTGTCGTGAAGGGCGGATCTCGGTCGAAAAGCGCATAGGTCCGGAGCAGGAACCAGAAGAGACCATATGGAATGCGAACGATCCAGGTCTTCGCACCGGTGGCATCCCTCACCGCGCGCATCATGTCGATGTAGTCAATTTTTTCGGCGCCGGAGATGTCGTAGACCTCGCCGACGGGACGGCGTTCGAGGCAGGCCCATATGATCCGGCAAAAATCCATCACATAGAGTGGCTGGCGCATGTAGCGCCCCGAACCCGGGATCGGAAAGACAGGCATCTTGCGCATCAGGCGGGAGAGCCAGCCGAGATGCTTGCGATCGAACCAGCCGAACATCAGCGTCGGCCGGAGGATCGAGCAGGCAAGACCGCTCGCCTTCACCATCTCTTCCTGTGCCCGCTTGGTCTCCGTGTAGAAATCATGCGCGGCCGAGTTCACGACCGACGAACTGATATGGACCAGATATGGCACGTCATGATCCGCGAGCGCGGCGAGAGCGTTGCGCGTCGAGGCGATGTTGTTGCGTTCGAAATCCTCGGCGGCGAGGCTGCCGATCTGGGCCTGCAGCATGACGGCGGCCCGCGCGCCGGCGCAAAGATCTCGCCACGCGCCCTGCTCGGCCATATCGGCCTCGACGGCGGTCACATCCGGGTGCAGGCGGCGCAGGATTGCGAGATTGGCTGTATGTTTGTCGATAACGACGATGTTCTGGTGTCCCCGCTCCTTCATCAGGACGACAAGATTCTGACCGACCAGGCCCGCCCCGCCAAAGAGAACGATGCGGTCATCGGGAGAAATGCCGGACGTGACATTCATCAGGCGAACTCGAAATGCCGCGGCAAATCCGCGAGCTTCGGTTGCCGCCGGTCCTTGTCCGAAAGCACCGGTTCGATGCCGCCCAACTCCCAGTCGATACCGAGAGCCGGATCGTTCCAGAGCAAGCCGCCATCGTTCGGTGCGGAGTAGAAATTCGATACCTTGTAGAAGACCTCGGTATCGGGTTCGAGCGTGACCAGCCCGTGCGCGAAGCCGATGGGAACGAGCACCTGCTTGCTTGTCGCGGCGGTCAGCAGCACCTTTTCATGCTGGCCGAATGTCGGCGAGCCGTGGCGGATGTCGACGACGACATCGATGATGCTCCCGCGCAACACGCGCACCAGCTTGTCCTGTCCGAAAGGATG
Source organism: uncultured Alphaproteobacteria bacterium (assembly GCA_903889655.1). Taxonomy (GTDB): domain Bacteria; phylum Pseudomonadota; class Alphaproteobacteria; order Parvibaculales; family Parvibaculaceae; genus Parvibaculum. The sequence continues at coordinate 2,920 of CAISYL010000271.1, forward strand.
CGTCTGGAAATGCAGGCCGCGGATCGTGCCCTTTTCGGCCGAGCGCGAATGATTGTCCTGCACGAACTGCATCTCGATGCCGGCGGCGGCGAAGCTGTTGCGATTGTAAGTCTCGGTGAAAAAACCCCGCGCATCCTCGAAGCGGCGTGTCTCGATCAGCTTGACCTCCGGAAACCGGCCAAGCGGCGTTACGCTGATGTCAGTCACTCCCGTCATACTCCGTTGTCGTTTCCCCGCGGCATCTCGAGGCCACACTCACCATGTAGCAGTTTGATCCTCGTTCATCCCCTTGAAAATCGTTCTTTATGCTATCGACCGGCGGCATCGCCGATGTGACTCCAATAGGCCCAGTCCCAGCTGCAGCCCGACCGGCAATCCGTCTCCAGCACGACAAAGCGGGCGGTCGGCGGCAGTTTGACCGCCGCGTGATGTTCACCGCGATCCGCAGCGACCGTCTTCGGCGTCAGGCAATTCTCCCACAGCGCCTGTCCAGAACTGCCATCCAGAAGGCGAAAGCAGACCCCGTCGGTGTCGCCGCCGGCGCTCCAGGCACCATCGAGTACGCCATAATCGAGCGACAACTCGCCGCCGGCCCGACGCAGCGGCACCGAGATGCGGCGTGGCGGATGGGCGAACATGCCCTCCGGAATCATCCGAAAGTTCTGGTTCGGGCCGCCATTCTCCCGAACGAGTTCCTTGAACCAGAATATGCCGCTGAACTGATGGAGATCCGCCATGGTCAGGTCTTCGGCCTTCGCCGCGTCGGCAAGGCCCGCGACGTCGAGCGGAGCGGTCCGGTAGCCAAGCTGCGGCTTGTAGAAGAGCGACGCAAGCCTGCTTGCCGAGATCTTCATGCTCGTTACAGCCTCGGTTCGGTCCCATTCAGACGAACCGAGGAGCGCGAAGTCGGTAGCGCCAAGAATGGTCGGCGAGATGAGAAAGCCTTCTCGCGCTATCCCCGGAATAAAGCGGAATGTCTTCGTGACGCCGTCGCGGCGCGTCACCTCGATGAAGATCGGCGGCGTCTTGAAAATGAAATTTGCGATCTGGCCGAGCAAAGACAGATGCACGTCGACACTGGCGAAGAGAGGCTTGTCCACCGCGGGAAGCAGCAAACTCCGGTTCAGCTCGCCCCCACCTTCGATCCAGGGCCCGAGCCCCTGCTCAAGCGGATGCATACGTCGCTTCAGCAATACCAGGTCGTTGACCGCGCTGCCCGGCAGCCCCCCGATGATCTTGACCGGCGCGTAGTTCGTCAGGAAAAAAGGCCAGAGCGATCCTTCTGCAAAGGCGGGATAACGGCCGTCGATCGCTTCAGGAGAAAAGAGAATGTAATCCGGCCGCACGCTTTCATAGAAAGCGCGATCGCGCGCGATGAGGTCGTGGGTATAGCTCGTATATTCCTGGACGGTCGGCTGCGGCCGGAAATCGGCGCCGACCGCCAGCAGCGTCGACTGGAGCGAGACGACGCTCGCGATCGAGCCGTGGATGTCGCGAACGGGGTCGGTAGTCGCCGTCGCCGCGATCGCGGCCTGCCGCCCGGCGAGAAGCGCCTCGTACCAGCGATGCGGCGCAGTCAATGCAAATGCCGTTCGGCTCAACTCGCCCGGCCAGGCGACGAGATCTCCAGCGATAAAATCAGTCGCCGACCATGAGCGCCACTGAGACTGGACAATGAGGTAGCCGAGCATCGAATAGATCATCAAAGCCGCGACGACTGCCGAAACGAGCTTCGATCTTCCGAACGACGGGCCTCTCGCTGCGGCATAGGTAACGATCGCGACGGCCCCAATGCCGAACGCTATCGCGACATGACCTGAATCATGGCGCGTGAAGCCGGCCTTGAGACCGAGCCAGAGGATGAGAAGCAGCGTGAGCAAGGGAAAGACATCGTCGATGCGCAACAGCCACGCCCACCCCAGTCGGCGATACTCCATCAAGACCGCGCCACCTGTCGCGACAAGACAGAGCATCAGATAGGACATCACCTCGCCCGCGGGTCCGGAACTGCTCATCGCCGCGGCATAGCCCGCGGACGTATCCAGACTTCCGGCCAGATAAAGTCCGAAATCGCTGCTCGCCGGCGCGACGAGCAGGAAGAGACCGTAGAAAGACAACAGGAAACAAGGCAACGCCGCCGGCAAAGTGCGACGCGAGATACGCTGCACGTCGATCAATACGAAGCAGACGAGCGCCGCCGGCAAGACCGAGAATTTGGCGAGCGTCGCGATCGCCGTGCCGAAAGCGCCGATCAGGACGACAGCCAGCGTCCGCCTGCCCGACGGATGGCCGAAGCTCGCCAGCGCCGTCGCGAATGGCGGGAAAATGAGCCAGACGTCTCGCGAGTAGACGAGCAGCAAGGCCGCCAGCAGGAGCACCAGCGAACTTCTTTGCGGCCGCTGCATGAACAGTGCGCTGAGCGCAACGCCGATCGCGAATAGCAGCGTGTAGCTCGTCCACAGATAGGTTGGAAAGAACGCGGGGACAAAATAGCGGGTGTAGATCACCGACAGCGGTCCGCCGGTAAAGACGATGTCCGAACCGAAGCCGTAGCGACCACCCGCAGCCTCGCCGAGCATCGCCGCCCATGAGGCATCGAGGCCGGGCGATATCTGCCACATATCGAGAGGCGCCCATTGCCTGAGGAGCAGGACCCACAAGCCGATCAGCCCGAGCCCGAGATGGAGCCGCCTGTCGTTCCGGAGGCGTGCAAGGACGGGTGCGAGACGCGTCGGCGTCGACTGGCCGATGGGGGTCAGACTCACTCTCCGTTATTTACCGCCTCGGCGGAATCACGCTGCAGGTGGAAGGTTCACGGTTGCGGCATTCACGTCAAGCCGCAGCTCGCATGGCAACGAGGTCGGGAGTTCGCGTTAGCGGTCGAAGGAAATTTGCAGTCCCGGCCTGCCTCGAAACGATGGCAGGGTGGTACGCCCTAGGGGAGTCGAACCCCTCTTTCCAGAATGAAAATCTGGCGTCCTAACCGATAGACGAAGGGCGCATGACGCGCCGGCCCGGAAGGGCCGCTGGACGGGGCTTATAAGGGGATAAACCTGCCCTGACAAGGGCGCGGCGCGACGAAGTTTCAGGGCGTCGCGTCCCGGGTCGGTACGGCGTCCTCGATGGTGAATTGCACGTCCCGTTTGCCGCGCCAGTCGTCGGCCTTGAGCCGTCCCGCGACATGGAGGGTGCCCGTCCCCCGATCGAGCAAAGCCCTTCCCAGAGGGTTCTCCGCCGCCCTGAAGGCGATGCCTTTCAGTCTTGCGCCGTCCTCGCCGGTCAGCACGCAGCGCACATGGCCCTGCCCCACGATGTCGGCATGGGCGACCCGCATAGCCGGCACGGCGAAGCGCGGCTCGGGATTTCCCGCCCCGTAGGGCCCCGCCTGCTCCAGCAGGTCGTAGAGCTCGCGGTTGGCCCCCCGGGCGCTCAGAGCGCCATCGATCCGGAGGTCCTTCGATTCGGAGGCCGCGAGCACCTCGTCGGCAATACGGGCCTCGAGAAAGTCCACCAGCGCCGGCAGCTTGTCCTCGCGGACCGTGAGCCCCGCCGCCATCGCGTGGCCGCCGCCATTGACGAGGAGACCCGCTTCCAGCGCCGCCGTCACCGCGCGGCCGAGATCGACGCCCTGGATCGAGCGGCCCGAGCCCTTGCCTTCGCCCTTGCCGTCGAAGGCGACGACGATGGAGGGCCGTTCGTAGCGCTCCTTCAGACGCGCCGCGACGATACCGATGACGCCGGGATGCCAGCCTTTCGATGCCGCGACGATGACCGGAGGCGGCGCGTTGCGGCGGCTCGCGCCGAGCGCCATATCGACCTGCGCCAGCGCCTCGTCCAGCACCTGCGCCTCGATCGACTGGCGCTCCTTGTTCAGCAGATCGAGCTCGCGCGCGATGGCTGCCGCTTCGTCGGCATCGCCGGTGGTGAGCAGCCGTGCACCGAGGTCGGAGCGTCCGACCCGTCCGCCCGCATTGACGCGCGGTCCCAGCAGGAAACCCAGATGATAGGCGCCCGGCGTGCCTTCGAGCCGCGCCACGTCGGCAAGCGCCTTGAGACCGATATTGCCCCGCCGCGCCAGCACGCGAAGCCCCTGCGCCACATAGGCCCGGTTGAGGCCGACCAGCGGCACCACGTCGCAGACCGTGCCGAGCGCCACGAGATCGAGCAGCGCCAGGAGGTCGGGCTCGTCATGCGTCGCGTACCAGCCGCCGTCGCGCAAGGCACGGTTGACCGCGACGATCAGCAGAAAGGCGACGCCGACGGCCGCCAGCGTGCCCTGCCCGCTGGTGTCGTCAAGGCGGTTCGGATTGACCAATGCCAGCGCCGGCGGCAGCGACGGCTCGGCCTGATGATGATCGATGACGACGATCTCGAGGCCGGCATCTGCGGCAAGCCCCAGCACCCTGTGCGCCATGGTTCCGCAATCCACCGTGACGATGAGCTTGATGCCGTCGTCGCGCAGTTCCATCAGGGCGGGCGCGTTGGGGCCGTAACCCTCGCGGATGCGATCGGGAATATAGATGCGGATGTCGTGACCGGCGGATTTGAAGAAGCGCTTCAGCAGCGCGCTCGACGTCGCGCCGTCGACGTCGTAGTCGCCGAAGACCGCGATCTTCTCGCCGCGCATGATCGCGTCGGCAAGACGCCGCGCGGCCTTGTCCATGTCGAGAAGCGAGGATGGATCGGGCAGCAGGTTCTTGAGGCTCGGCGCGAGATAGGCCGCGCAGTCCTCCGGGGCGACGCCGCGGCCCGCCAGCACGCGCGCCACGATCTCAGGCAGTCCCTCGCGCTGCGAGATCGCGAGCGCGAGGCGGTCGTCGGCCAGGCGGCTCACCCAGGCGCGACCGGTCAGCGACCGCTCGACGCCGAGAAAATGAGCGAGCCCCTCCCCCATCAGCCTCCGCCTATTTGAACGGTTCGATCGACGGATGCAGCGCCTTCACCCACCGCACCGTGCCGCGCGACGAGCGCATGACCACCGTATGGGTGGTGATGCCGCCGCGTACATAGCGGATGCCTTCGAGCATGCTGCCGTCGGTCACGCCGGTGGCGGCGAAGATCACATCGCCCGAGGCCATCTCGTGCATGTCGTATTTCTTGTCGAAGTCCTTCACGCCCATCTTCGAGGCGCGCGCCTTCTGCTCGTCGCTCGAGGTGACGAGCCGCCCCTGCATCTGGCCGCCGGTGCAGCGCAACGCCGCCGCGGCCAGCACGCCTTCCGGCGCGCCGCCGATACCGAGATAGATGTCGATGCCCGTCACCGGGTCGGTCGTGTTGATGACGCCGGCGATGTCGCCGTCGGTGATAAGCGTCACGCGCGCGCCCGTCGCGCGCACCGCGGCGATCAGATCGGCATGACGCGGCCGGTCGAGAATGCAGGCCGTGATCTGCGAGACGTCGACGCCCTTCGCCTTTGCAAGCGCCGTGATGTTTTCCTTCGGCGTCGCGTCGAGATCGACAAGGCCTTCCGGATAGCCGCCGCCGATGGCGATCTTGTCCATATAGGTATCCGGCGCGTGGAGCAGGCTTCCGCCCTCCGCCATCGCGAGCACGGCCAGCGAGTTCGGCATCGACTTGGCGCAGAGCGTCGTGCCTTCCAGCGGATCGAGCGCGATGTCGACCTTGGGACCTTTGCCGGTGCCGACCTTCTCGCCGATATAGAGCATCGGCGCCTCGTCGCGCTCACCTTCGCCGATGACGATGGTGCCGTCGACGTCGAGCCTGTTGAGCTCCGTACGCATCGCGTCGACGGCGGCCTGGTCGGCTGCCTTTTCGTCGCCGCGCCCCGCAAGCAGGGACGAAAGTATCGCCGCCCGTTCGGTGACACGCGTCACCTCGAGCGTCAGCATCCTGCTAATACCTGCCTTGCCAGCCATCGGTCTTTCCCTCGTCGAGAACTCTAGTCTGCTTAACGTGATTCGCCGTCTTCGATCCGGATCACGAGCGGTGTGCCCGCCACATCTTCCAATTTTGATAAATGTGCCAGCGCGCCGCGCATAGAACCTTCTTCGGTCTTGTGCGTGACAAAAACGACCGGCTTGCGACCGCTGTCGCCCTGTTCGCCCCGTTGCACGATGCGCTCGATCGAGACGGCGGCGCTGGCGAGCGCCCGCGTGATCTCCGCCATGCTGCCGGCGCGGTCGATTGCATTGAAGCGCAGGTAATAGGCGCTTTCCGATTTCTCGAGATTAGCCTTGGCCGGCTGCTTCAGATGGCTGGTCGGCACGATGAAGGGCGGCATGACGAGGCCGCGTGCGATATCGACAAGATCGGAGAGAACGGCGGATGCCGTCGGCCCCTCGCCCGCGCCGCGTCCTTCGAGCACGAGCAAGCCCACACGATCGCCGCGCACCGCCACGGCATTGAAAACGCCCGACACGGCCGCGAGCGGAGAGCCGTCGGCGACCAGCGCCGGATGGACGCGCTGCTCGACGCCGCCATCCGATTTCGTCGCGATGGCGAGCAGTTTGATCTTGTAGCCGAACTCTTTCGCGAACTTGATGTCCGCCGCCGTGATCTTCTCGATGCCCTCGATGTGGACGCTGCCGAAATCGACTTCGCGGCCGAAGGCGAGACTTGCGAGAATGGCAAGCTTGTGCGCGGCGTCGATGCCGCCGACGTCGAAGGACGGATCGGCCTCGGCATAGCCGAGCGCCTGCGCGTCCTTGAGCACGTCGCCGAAGTCGCGGCCCGTCGTCTCCATCTCGGTCAGGATGTAGTTGCAGGTGCCGTTCAGAATGCCGACCACGCTTTCGATCTCGTTGGCAGCAAGGCCCTCGCGCAGCGCCTTGATGATCGGGATGCCGCCGGCGACGGCCGCTTCGTAGTTGAGCGCGACGCCCCGTTGCTCGGCAACGCGCGCGAGCGAGATGCCATGATGCGCGATCAGCGCCTTGTTCGCGGTGACGACATGCTTGCCGTTCGCGAGCGCCGTCTCGACGACTTCGCGCGCGATACCTTCAGCGCCGCCGATCAGCTCGACCACGACATCGATGTCGTTCGCAGCCGCAAGCTTGCGCGCGTCGCTCTCCCAGCGCACGCCGCCAAGATCGACGCCGCGCGACTTCGCACCGTCGCGCGCGCTGACCGCGACGAGATCGATCGAGCGCCCGGCCGCCGCAGCAAGAAACTCGCGTCGCGCGGCCAGAATCTTGACCACGCCGACCCCAACGGTGCCGAGGCCCGCTACACCTATCCGCAATGGTTTGGTCACGTCCGGCTCGCTCTCGTCGAATTGGGGTGCGGAACGACATTGCCTTTGATGCCGACGCGTTCCTCATACTCGGCGATGATCTGGTCGGCGTTCTGCATCATGCGCTTGACGTTGCGCGCCGCCTGCCGGATGCGCTGCTCGTTCTCGACGAGACCGATACGCACATGGCCGTCTCCATATTCGCCAAAGCCGATGCCCGGCGCGACGGCCATGTCCGCCTGTTCGAGCAGCAGCGTCGCATAGCCGAGTGAGCCGAGATGCCGGAACTTCTCCGGGATCGGCGACCAGGCGAACATGCTGGCGGGCGGGCTCGGGATGTTCCAGCCCGAACGCGCCATGCTGTCGACCAGCACGTCGCGGCGGCTCTTGTAGATCTGGCGGATTTCGGCGACGCAATCCTGCGGGCCGTTCAGCGCCGCCGTCGCCGCCACCTGGATCGGCGTGAAGGCGCCGTAGTCGAGATAGGACTTCACGCGGCCGAGCGCATTGATGAGCCGGTCGTTGCCGACGGCAAAGCCCATGCGCCAGCCCGGCATCGAATAGGTCTTCGATAGCGAGGTGAACTCGACGGCGCGGTCCTTTGCACCCGGCACCTGCAGGATCGAGGGCGGCGGATTGCCGTCGAAATAGATCTCCGAATAGGCGAGATCGGAGATGATGTAGAGATCGTGCTTGGCCGCGAAGGCGACGACCTCGCGGTAGAAATCGAGATCGGCTACCTGCGCGGTCGGGTTCGACGGATAGGAGACGACGAGCGCGGTCGGCTTCGGCACGCTGTGGCGCACGCCGCGTTCCAGCATGTCGAAGAAGCCGGACTCGCTTTCGAACGGAACGGAACGGATGACGGCGCCCGAAATGATGAAGCCGAAGGCGTGGATCGGATAGCTCGGATTGGGGCACAGGATCACATCGCCGGGCGCAGTGATCGCCGTCGCGAGATTGGCGAGGCCCTCTTTCGAGCCCAGCGTCGCGATGACTTCCGTTTCCGGGTTGAGCTTCACACCGAAGCGGCGCTCGTAATAGGCGGCTTGGGCCTTCCGAAGCCCCGGAATGCCGCGCGACGACGAATAGCGGTGCGTCTTCGGATCGCGGACGGCCTCGATCAGCTTTTCGACGATGTGCGGCGGCGTCGGCATGTCGGGGTTGCCCATGCCGAAATCGATGATGTCCTTGCCCTCGGCGCGCGCCTTGGCCTTGAGCTTGTTGACGCTCTCGAAAACGTAAGGCGGCAGACGCTTTATGCGGTGGAACTCTTCGCTCATGGCCAAATCCTGAATAGACCCCTGAAACAGCCCCGAAGGGGTGCCGATCCGGGCGCCCTTATAACGCCAAAGACCCGGCCCGGCCACGCCAAATGGCCCGTTCCGGTGGCGGATTTCCTGCGAAAACAGGCAACCGCCATCAGGCCTGTGGCCCAAGGCAGGATTATGACGGATTCCCGGGCGACCGGGGATAAATTAGCCGGTCGGACCTAGAGGTTCGACTTGCCGCCAACAGCCGGCTTGACCTCGACCGGGGTCGTCGGCGCCGCAGTGACCGGCTGCTCGGCATTCGGGTCGGGCTTTGCCTCGGCCGGCGCGCTGTCGGCGGCAGGCGCTGCCGACGAGGTATCGGCCTCGGCGGTCTGAACGCCGCCCTTGATCGCCGCCAGCGACGCATGCCCACCCCGGCCTGGAACGGGCAGCAGGGCCGGCGTGTCGTTGGAGGATTTCTTCTCGGGCGCGGCCGAATCCGAGCCGTCAGGCGCATCCTTCAAGGGCTGAACAGGAGACGGTGAACTCACCTGGGGCGCCGGTGCCGGCGGTTCCGTGCCGCCACGCAGCACCTCGTCCGTATGCTTTGCCGCCGCGCGATCCGCGGCAAGGCCGCTCGCGATCTCTTTCTGCTGGGCTTCCGACGTCGCGTCAGGCTTGTTCTCAGGCACATCGGCAAGGTCTGGAAAGCCGCTCGTTCCGGATTGGGTCTCGGCCGGTTTGGCGCTGCCATAGACGGGGTCGGGCTTCGACCAGTCCGGCATCATCGAGCAGCCGGCAAGCCCACCGAGCACGAGCGCCATGGCGCTGATTTTCGTCATAAGGCCCGCTCTGGCACCAATGCGCATTCCGTCAATCCCTCCAAACCTGGACATGTTTCTCGCTCCTTGACCGCTTAACGGCTCCCCAGCCCCGGCGCGCCCACGACCGTCCCTCCGGTCGAGCTAGCTCTAGGCGAGCGGGCGCAAGCGTATAGTATAAGGGCAGAACAAAAAACCGTTTGTCGTGAAATTAAGGTACTCACCTGGGTGCCAAAGTGCCGCGACCGTGTTGGAAACCCCTTTAAGGAATTGTCGCGTCGTTGCGCGAAGATCGCCCCATGACCCAGAAGACGACGAAGAAGACCAAAGGCAAATCCGAAAAAGGGGCCGCGCCCGAACTTTCAGAGAAACCCGCCGCCGCGCCGGCAGCGGCAGCCACCCCTTTCCCCGTCCCGGATGTCGGCGCGCTGGCCCTTAATCTGATCCAGGCCGCGGCGCTCGGCCAGAAGGCCGCCCGGCTGATGGTCGCTGGCGAGGATCGCAATGCCGCCGAATCGACCGTGCTCGACCTTCGCCGCGTCGCCAAGACGATGCTCGATGTCGCGACCAACTACGTCCGCAGCCCGACAAAGCTTGTCGAGGCGCAGATCCAGCTCTGGAACGGCTATGTCGATCTACTGCAATCGGCGACCCGCCGCTTCATGGGCGAGCATGCCAAGCCCGTCGTCGAACCCGCGCGCTCCGACAAGCGCTTCAAGGCGCCGGAGTGGCAGGAAAACGTCGTCTTCGACCTGATGAAGCAATCCTATCTGCTCGCCAGCCAGTGGCTGACGCAACAGGTCCACAATACCGAAGGTCTCGACAAGCACACGCGCATGAAGGCCGATTTCTACGTCCGCCAGTTTGCCAATGCCTTCTCGCCGTCGAACTTCCTGCTGACCAATCCGGAAGCCTTGCGCACAACGCTCGGCAGCAATGGCGAGAATCTCGTTCTCGGCATGCAGCATCTCCTCGAAGATGTGGAACGCGGCAACGGCAAGCTGCAGATTCAGCAGACGGACATGAAGGCGTTCCGGCTCGGCGAGAACATCGCGCTGACGCCGGGCAAGGTCGTCTTCCAGAATGCGCTGATCCAGCTTCTGCAATACGAGCCGACGACGGAAAAGGTCCACAAGCGGCCGCTGCTGATCTTCCCGCCCTGGATCAATAAATATTACATCCTCGACCTCACGCCTGAAAAATCCTTCGTCAAATGGGCCGTGGCGCAGGGCTTCACCGTTTTCGTGGTGAGCTGGGTCAATCCCGATGCGCATCTCGCGATGAAGACCTTCGAGGACTACATGTTCGAAGGCGTCTATGCCGCCCTCGACGCCGTCGAAAAGGCGACCGGCGAAAAGGAAGTCAACGCCATCGGCTATTGCATCGGCGGTACGCTGCTCGCATCGAGCCTCGCACACATGGCGGCGAAGGGCGACGAGCGCATCAAGTCCGCAACCTTCTTCGCGACGCAGGTCGACTTCACCGAAGCCGGCGACCTGCAGGTCTTCATCGACGAAGAGCAGATCGCCGAACTCGAAGAGCAGATGGAAGCACATGGCGGCGTGCTCGAAGGCTCGACCATGGCGACGACCTTCAACATGCTGCGCTCGAACGAGTTGATCTGGTCCTACGTCGTCAACAACTACCTGCTCGGCCGCGAGCCCGTTCCCTTCGACCTTCTCTACTGGAACGCCGACGCGACGCGCATGCCCTCGAAGATGCACCTCTTCTATCTTCGCGAATGCTATCTGCGGAACCATCTGGCCGAAGGCAAGATGGAGTTCGGCGGCATCAAGCTCGACCTCTCGAAGGTCAAGGTGCCGGTCTATCTCCAGTCGAGCCGCGAGGACCACATCGCGCCCTACAATTCCGTCTAC